>NZ_JBALPC010000010.1:49636-65574 GCF_036965225.1 Bacillus sp. JJ1474
CGCATTATTAAATATTCCAATCGGAAGTTATTTTTTCATTAATCCCTCAAAAAAGGCTTTTGTCTGTTGATGAGATTGCGGATTATGCATATTCCTTGCAAGTGAATCTGCAAACGGAGTGACAGGGCAGGCCATCTGATTGATGGGGGATATACAGTTCAATAGATTTTGAGGGGACAGCTGTGAGATGTCCCTTTAAAATTTTTTAAAAATTCATTCACATAATCTTATTTCCCGCATATGCTACATATTAAATTTCCTGTCAAGATGAGCCCGCTTGCATCTTGGCGGGAAATTTTATACAATAGCACTAATATATTTATATGCTAAGAAAAGGATTAGTAGTGGATTGAACCTGATTGTAGAGAGTTGACGGGTGGTGCAAGTCAGCCGGGTAAACCATGAACTCGCCTTTGAGCAGCAAGTGTGAAGGAATAGTAATGCTTGCCGTACTCCGCGTTAAGGATGAATGAAGCGAGTGACTATGTCACTAATGTGGGTGGTACCGCGGGAGATTATACATAATCCTCTCGTCCCTTAATTGGGATGGGAGGTTTTTTTGATTTTTTTCGAAATATTCTATAATTTTCATTTAGGAGGAACATGTGATGAGTTTCAATCATCAAGAGATTGAGAAAAAGTGGCAAACGGTCTGGGAAGAAAATAAAACATTTAAGACGAGTGAAGATAAAGGAAAGCGCAAATTTTTCGCACTTGATATGTTTCCATATCCATCTGGAGCTGGACTTCATGTCGGACATCCAGAAGGATATACGGCAACGGATATCCTTTCCCGTATGAAGCGAATGCAGGGTTATAATGTGCTTCATCCAATGGGCTGGGATGCATTCGGTCTTCCTGCCGAGCAGTACGCATTAGATACAGGGAACGATCCAGCTGAATTTACGGCAAAGAATATTAATACATTCCGCCGTCAAATTAAAGCACTAGGATTCTCTTATGATTGGGATCGTGAAGTGAATACGACTGATCCTGAGTATTATAAATGGACACAATGGATTTTCTTAAAGCTATATGAAAAAGGTCTTGCTTATATTGATGAAGTAGCAGTGAACTGGTGCCCAGCACTTGGAACAGTTTTAGCGAACGAAGAAGTTATTGATGGAAAAAGTGAGCGTGGCGGCCACCCGGTTGAGCGCAGACCAATGAGACAATGGGTATTAAAAATAACTGCCTATGCAGATCGTTTGCTTGAGGATCTTGATTTACTAGATTGGCCTGAAAGCCTTAAAGATATGCAGCGTAACTGGATCGGCCGTTCAGAAGGGGCAGAAGTAACCTTCCAAATTGAAGGCCATGAAGGAACATTCAAAGTATTTACGACTCGTCCTGATACACTTTTTGGTGCAACCTATGCAGTACTTGCTCCGGAGCATGATTTAGTCGACAAAATTACGACTGAAGAGCAGCGTGCTGCAGTTCAAGGCTATTTAGATAAAGTTAAAATGAAAAGCGATTTGGAAAGAACTGATTTAGCAAAAGAAAAGACAGGTGTTTTCACAGGCGCCTACGCAATAAACCCGGCAAATGGCGAAAAGATGCCGATCTGGATTGCCGATTACGTATTAGCGAGTTATGGAACCGGTGCTATTATGGCTGTACCTGCTCATGACGAGCGTGACCATGAATTTGCAAAACAATTTGACTTGCCAATTGTTGAAGTTGTTGCTGGTGGAAATGTTGAAAAAGAAGCTTATGGTGGCGATGGCGAGCATGTAAATTCCGATTTCTTAAATGGAATGAATAAAGAAGAAGCTATCGGTAAGATGATTGCTTGGCTTGAAGAAAAAGGACTTGGCACGAAAAAGATCACTTATCGCCTTCGAGATTGGTTGTTTAGCCGCCAACGCTATTGGGGGGAGCCGATTCCAATTATTCATTGGGAAGATGGCACGAGTTCAGCTGTACCTGAAGACCAACTGCCATTAATTCTTCCAAAAACAACTGAAATAAAGCCGTCTGGAACGGGTGAGTCACCGCTCGCCAATATTGAAGAGTGGGTAAATGTGGTGGACCCAGTAACAGGCAAAAAAGGCCGCAGAGAAACAAACACGATGCCGCAATGGGCAGGCAGCTGCTGGTATTACCTGCGCTACATTGATCCACACAACAGTGAAGCGCTTGCGGATGCAGATAAACTGAAGGAATGGCTTCCAGTTGATATTTACATCGGTGGGGCAGAGCATGCCGTTCTTCACCTTCTATATGCTCGTTTCTGGCATAAAGTTCTGTATGATATCGGTGTTGTTCATACGAAGGAACCGTTCCAAAAGCTATTTAATCAGGGAATGATTCTTGGAGAAGGCAATGAAAAAATGAGTAAATCAAAAGGTAATGTTGTCAATCCTGATGACATTATTGAAAGTCACGGGGCAGATACGCTTCGATTATATGAAATGTTTATGGGACCGCTTGATGCATCCATTGCTTGGTCTACAAATGGTCTTGACGGATCCAGAAGATTCCTTGACCGTATATGGCGCTTGTTCATTGAAGAAAACGGAAGTCTAAATCCGAAAATTCAAGAGAGTGATGAAGCAAGCAAACTTGAAAAGGTATATCACCAAACAGTGAAAAAGGTAACAGAGGACTATGAAGGTTTACGCTTCAATACTGCTATTTCTCAAATGATGGTATTTATTAATGAAGCTTATAAAACAACAACAGTTCTTCCTAAACATTTCATGGAGGGCTTTGTGAAATTGCTTTCACCTATTACTCCTCATATTGCTGAAGAGCTATGGAGAAAGCTTGGCCATAGTGAAACGATCGCTTACGAAGCTTGGCCAGCATTCGATGAAGCAAAACTAGTCGATGATGAAGTAGAAATTGTTATCCAAATCAATGGAAAAGTAAAAGCGAAATTACTTGTCCCATCAGATGCCCAAAAGGATGCACTTGAAAAAATCGCTATGGATGACCAAACAGTAAAAGAGCAAATCGATGGAAAAACTATTCGTAAAGTCATCGCTGTTCCAGGAAAACTTGTCAACATAGTAGCCAATTAAAAAGGAATATTGTGCATGGCCTTCTCTAAGTTTCTAAATAATAATTTTACGTCCTCCGATTGCCTTTTCGGAGGATGTTTTTTAATATTAGCATAGGGGAAAAACTTAAGGTTGTGGAAGAAAGGGAGTTTTTGATGAGTATCGAGATTATTACTACGGAAGAATTGGATAAGAAGCTGCAAGCCGGTGAGAAGCTAGAGCTTATTGATGTTAGAGAAGATGAAGAAGTGGCTCAAGGGATGATTCCGGGAGCCAAACATATTCGAATGATGACAATTCCAGAAAACTTGGACTATTTTGATAAAGAAAAGGAATACATCTTTATTTGCCGGTCAGGAAATCGCAGTCAAAATGTATGCCATTACATGCAGGACCAAGGCTACAAAGTCCGCAACATGGTTGGCGGCATGCTGGACTGGACAGGTGAGGTTGAATTTAAATAAAACGCAACTTACTGGACAGGTTTAGGTGATATTCAGAAAACCTGTCCAACAAAAGTGATTTACTGGACAGGTTTCGCGGTATTTCTGGAAAGCTGTCCAAGAAACCCGAGTTACTGGACAGGTTTCGGAGTTTTTCCGTAAAGCTGTCCAAGAAACCCGAGTTACTGGACAAGTTTCGTAGTTTTTCCAAAAAGCTGTCCAAGAAACTTGGATTTCTAAACATTTCCTTGCATTGTCTAAAACCTGCGATAGAGCGAGTTCACTTCTGAATACGGGGAGTGAATTGTTTTTTTTGAAAAATAAATGTTGATTCCTTTTTTAAGAATAACTTATAGTTAAAGACGTACAGAAGCTTTAAGGAGGACTAACAGTGAAACCTATTTATAAAGGCAAAACAAAAGATGTATATGCACTAGAGGACGGAAATTATTTATTAAAGTTTAAAGATGATGTAACAGGAGAAAATGGAGTATTTGATCCAGGTGCCAATACGGTAGGTTTAACACTGGAGGGTGCAGGTCGTGCGGGATTAAGCCTGACTAAATTCTTTTTTGAAATTTTAAAGGAAAAGGGAATTCCCACTCATTATATTGATGCAAACATTGAAGAGGCTACGATGACAGTGAAGCCTGCTACCGTTTTTGGCAACGGCCTTGAAGTCATTTGCCGCTATAAGGCAGTCGGAAGCTTTCTTCGTCGCTACGGGATGTACGCTGAGGAGGGACAAGCCCTTGATGCGTTTGTAGAAGTAACGATTAAGGATGATGACCGACAGGACCCGCCAATCAGCGAGGATGCACTTGATATGCTGGGAGTCCTTTCGAAAGCTGAATATTCCGTACTAAAGGACTTAACAAAGCAAATCGGACAAGTGGTAAAAGATGAGCTTGAGAAAAAAGACATTGAATTATATGATATTAAATTTGAATTTGGCAGAGTCGGCGAAGACAAACAAATCGTTTTAATCGATGAAATTTCAGGTGGAAATATGAGGGCTTATAAAAATGGCAACTATATTGAACCGCTGGAATTAGAAAAATTAATGTTAGAAAAATAATAGATTTTATTTAGTAAAAGTGGCTGGCATAAAGTTAGCCGCTTTTTCTTATGCCCATTATTCAGTTTTAAAAACAGATTATTCCGTCAATAATGATAAAAAAGCAGAAAGGATAGGCCCCTTATGATTAAAGTGAAATTATTTGACCACGAGCATGAGAAGGATCTGGAGCTTGAAATGAACCGTTTTTTAGAAAAGATAGAAGAAAAAAAGCTAATGGATATAAAATACAATGTAGCCGCCGTACATGAGGATGAAGATGAGCAGATTTATTGTTTTTCAGCGATGATTATTTATAGAGCCTGATAGAATCTCAGGCTCTAATTTCATTAGAGGGAATTTGCAGTAAGAGCCGCATTAACACCTGCTAGCCTTCCTGTTACAAGTGCAGAAGTAATATTATATCCCCCTGTATAGCCGTGGATGTCAAGAATTTCCCCGCAAAAGAACAATCCTGTCATTAGTTTAGAAGCCATTGTCTTCGGATCAACCTCTTTTACTGAAACTCCACCTCCGGTCACAAAAGCTTTTTCAAGCGGAAGGGTTCCATTGACGGTAAACTGAAACATTTTACAGTTCTTCACAAAGGTTCTTACTTTTTCATTGGAAATATTAGCTCCCTGTGCTGAAGGGTCAATCCCGCTTTTCTCAAGTAAGAAAAGCAGATACCTTTCCGGCAGCAGCCCTTTTAATAAATTTTTGATGCTTTTTTTCGGTTCAGACTTAATTCCTAACAAGATTTCCTGATATAAAGGTTCTTCCTTTTTATCAGAAAGGGCATCAATACTCATGGTGACTTCTTTCAAATTCCATTTCTTCATTGCTTTTACAACGAATTGACTGCATCTAAGAACCGCAGGCCCGCTAACGCCAAAGTGAGTGAAAATCATATCCATTTTATGAGTAATTAATGCTTTTCCTTTAGGATTTAACACACTTAATGCAACGCTGCGAAGAGAAAGTCCTTGCAGAGATTTGTCCTTAATAAATGGCTCTGCCGAAGTAACAGGGACCTCTGTCGGAAATAACTCAGTAATCGTATGCCCCGCCTTTTCAGCCCACGCATATCCGTCTCCAGTTGAACCTGTATGGGGCACAGATTTTCCTCCGACTGCCATCACAACTGCTTCCGCCTCGAAGATTTCTCCGCTTCTTAGCTCAACCGCCTTTACGGAACCATCTGAATAATGGACATTTTTAACAGGACTGTTTGTTTTAATATCTACTTTTAGTTCGCTCAGTTTTGAAAGTAAAGCATCCACAACCGATTGTGCCTTGTCTGTCACAGGAAACATCCGACCGTGATCCTCTTCCTTTAGCTTAATGCCCAGATTCTCGAAAAACTTAATAATATCCTCGTTGCTAAAAAGAGAAAAGGCACTGTATAAAAATCGTCCATTCCCCGGAATATGTTTAATAATTTCATCAATCGGCAGCCTGTTCGTCACATTGCATCTACCGCCGCCTGAAATGGCAAGCTTTCTGCCAAGCTTGTCCCCTTTATCGATAAGCAGCACTCTAGCTTTCTGCTCAGCAGCCCCAATCGCAGCCATTAAACCGGATGGCCCGCCGCCAATCACAATTACATTATATTTCATTTATTCACCAACTTAGCCTTCAGTCTTAAAATCTTATTCATTATATACGAAATGTGGGTAGTTTCATAACCCTACAACAATTGGGACTTATTTGCGAAAAAATTATTGCCATAAACTATCTCTAGGTAGCAATCCTTCTTAAAGAAGAGTAAACTACAAATAGTGTGCAAATTTCGTTTTGCGCTTTTTCTTTTAAAGGAAGGGATAATAATTTATGTCATCTAAGCTTTTAAGGGGGACCTTTATCTTAACCCTTGGCACGATTATTTCAAAGGTACTGGGGTTATTTTACGTCATACCGTTTTATCATATAGTTGGGGATGAAGGGAATGCCCTTTATACCTTTGCATACATTCCTTATACGATATTTATTAGTATTGCTACTGCCGGGGTACCGTTAGCAGTTTCAAAATTTATTTCAAAATATAATGCTTTAGAAGAATATGCTGTTGGCAGAAAGCTTTTTAAATCCGGTTTGCTTGTCATGATGGGAACGGGGCTTATCGCCTTTATAGCATTGTATCTATTAGCTCCATTGATAGCAGAAATTAGCCCCCATAATGAGTCTGTCACTGCTGAGAACGGGGCAACTGTCATTCGAGCAGTGAGCTTCGCACTTATTCTTGTTCCTATTATGAGTCTCATCCGAGGCTTCTTTCAGGGGCATCAGTCAATGGGACCTTCTGCTTTATCACAAGTCATTGAACAGATTGTTCGAATTACTTTCGTACTTGTAGGTGCGTATATCGTTTTACATATCATGAAGGGAAGTCTTGTTACCGCGGTTAGTGTAGCAACCTTTGCGGCCTTTATTGGCGCTATTGGAGGATTAGCCAGTTTATTATGGTACTGGTATAAACGGAGACCTTATTTAGATGAGCTGCTCTTGAATGATAAAGGTACAATGGAAATTTCTCTAAAGGAAATGTATAAGGAAATCATCGTTTATGCAGCACCTTTCGTTTTTGTCGGAATTGCAAATCCGCTTTTTCAGTTTATTGATCAGCTGACCTTTGATAGAGCGATGGCCTCGATTGGATTAAAGGATGAAGCAGTTACAGCTTTTGCCGTATTAACATTCCAAACGCATAAGCTTGTCATTATTCCGGTATCTTTAGCTACAGCCTTTTCGTTAACATTGGTGCCTAGCATTACAAAAGCATTTGTGGAAGAGGATCGATCCAGTTTAAATCATCAATTAAATCAGGCTTTTCAGGTTTTATTATTTTTAACACTTCCGGCGGTTGTTGGTCTCTCTTTACTTGCAGAGCCGATTTTTACACTATTTTATGATCATAAGGAATTAGGTACAGAAGTGTTAAGGGCTTACGCACCTGTAGCGATATTATTTGCATATTACCTAGTAACAGCGGCGATTTTACAAGGAATAAATGAGCAGCGCTATACTGTATTAAGTTTGCTCGTCGGTTTACTGATAAAATTGAGCTTAAATATTCCGCTTATTAAGGTATTAGAAACAAATGGAGCTGTTCTCGCAACAGCTATTGGCTATGCAGCTGCTATATTAATTAATTTATTTGTTATTAAAACATATGCGAAGTACCCATTTAAACTTGTGTTAAGAAGAGGGCTTTTAATAGTCCTATTTACGTTATTCATGTTCTTAGGCACAGGAATTGCGTATAAGATTCTTACACTCTTCTTATCTCCTGCATCCAGTTTTCAGGCTTTAATCATCGTCCTTATTTGTGCAGCAATTGGTGCTGGTATTTACTTCTATTTAAGCTTTAAAACAAGATTAGTGTATTTCTTATTTGGCCAAAAGGTCGATCGTGTCATGAAAAAATTAAGACTGCGTTCATAATAGGGGGCTACTTAAATGCGCATAGATAAAATGCTAGCCAATTTAGGCTACGGAAGCAGAAAGGATGTTAAGAAGCTGCTTAAAGATGGGGTTGTTGAGGTAAATGATCAAAAAGTGAAGGACCCTAAACAACATGTTGATCCAGATAAAGATACAGTAACGATAAACGGAGAAGTTGTAGAATACAAGGAATTCATTTATTTAATGCTGAATAAGCCTCAAGGCGTCATCTCGGCAACCGAAGATTCTGAGCATGAAACGGTTTTAGATTTGTTAGAAATGGAGGATCTCGTATTCTCGCCTTTTCCGGTCGGGCGTCTCGATAAAGATACAGAGGGACTTCTGCTGTTAACAAATGATGGCCAGTTGGCCCATCGCCTTCTTTCGCCTAAAAAGCATGTCCCGAAAACTTATTTTGCTGTTATTAATAGTGAAGTAACGGAAGAGGACGTTGCTGCTTTTAAAAGGGGTGTCATCCTTGATGACGGATACCAAACGAAACCTGGGGACCTAAAAATACTTAAATCTGGAATGACTTCCGATATTGAGCTTACGATTACTGAAGGGAAATTTCATCAAGTAAAAAGGATGTTTGAAGCTGTGGGGAAGCGGGTTATGTATTTACAAAGGCTCTCCATGGGGCCGCTCAAGCTAGATGTAACATTGGAGCTTGGAGAATACCGGGAATTAACGGATGAGGAAATTACGCAGTTAATGGAATATGAAGCCAAATAAAAATCGCCACGACAGGCGATTTTTTTTATGTGCATTATATTAGGATGATATTTTTACTTTTCGTTTGGTCGTTGTCCATTTTCCTCGAGTTGGACTTTTGACAAGGTCGTTATAAACAAGAACATTTAGATCTCTTTGAATGGTGCGAGGAGTAATACCAAATTCCTCTACAAGCTCTTGAGTTGTTACAGTTCCGCGCTTATTAATAAACATGTAGACGGATTTGATACGGTTTAACATCCGGTTAGTTGAAGGTTTCAAAGAACCACTCCCTATCCTTTTTTCAAACCAATGGCAATTACCTGCAACCGACAGCTTCGTTTGAAGAAACATGTCCTTCAAGCAAATGTAGTTTTCTTTTCCGCAGCCATCTCCTTTTCTAATTTCAGTTTTTTTCCAAAATATCATCCTTTACAATCATTGTACCCCTATTTTTTGATAATTTCTACTTTATTGCAGAATTTACGAAAGATTAATAAAACCGCCCCTCTCTGAATTTCTTAATTAAACATATGGATCTTTGAGTTGTCCTATGTTTGGAAAATTCGAAATGGGATAAACTTCCCGTATCCTGTTTGAATGAATTTTTATATAATCAAACTTGGTTAGGGTTACGTATTTGAGCTGGTGGGACAAGGAACCTCTGTCCTAAATAAAATTGAAAGGATGGAAGGCATTTGCAAGAACAATCTTTGCGGGATCAATTGGTGTTTCCTAAAGAAAATGTATATTTTGCCTTTGTTGCTTTATTTAGTATTCTCGCGTATATCTTTTTAGCGTTTTCGGTTGTTGGAATTATTTTTATTATCGTTATTATTTTCCTATCGGTTGTACTCCATGGAATTATGATGGGCGGCATTAGACGGAACGGTGTGAAAATCAGCAGGAATCAGTTTCCTGATCTTTATGAAAAGGCTGAAATGACTGCAAAGGATATAGGGCTTACAGTGATGCCTGATATTTATGTCATAGAATCAGAAGGAGTCTTAAATGCCTTCGCAACCCGTTTCTTTAGAAAAAATATGGTCGTTCTTTACTCCGGAATATTCGAATTAATAGAAAGAAATGCTGAAAAGGAAGTATTATTTGTCCTTGCACATGAATTTGCCCATTTAAAAAGGAAGCATGTAATCATAAGCTTTCTACTTTTGCCAGCGATGTGGGTTCCGTTTCTCGGCAATGCCTATTTAAGGGCTTGTGAATATACGTGTGATCGTTATGCAGCATTTTACATTGAGTCGTTCGATGCGGCAAAGGATGCCTTAACGATGCTTGCGATCGGCAAGGAATTATATCCAAAGGTCAATAAGCAAGCCTATATGGAACAGCTTCAAACCGAACATGGATTTTTTGTCTGGCTGAATGAGAAATTATCCACACACCCTCATTTGCCGAAGAGAATCTATGCTTTGTCCCGATTTTTTTCCGAGGATTCAACATTTGAATTGAAGGAGCCTAAGGGGAAGGTTTGGTTTGGTATTATTGGTGCAGGAGTAGCTGTTGTCATTTTGTCAGCAGGCATTTTTGTCGGAATGAAAGCAATAGAGAAAATGGATTTTTGGTCTGAAATTACATCGGGAATTGAAGGGGCTACCCCTCTCATGAATGCAGCCAGTGAAAATGATACAGAAACCATTCAGTCTTTATTATCAGATGGCGTAGAAATTGACGCACAAGATTTAGAAGGTTCAACGGCACTACAATGGGCTGTGTACAATGGGAGCCTGGAAGCGGCTGAATTGCTCCTAGAACATGGGGCAGACCCTAATTCCATTGATACTTATGAATCTAGCCCGCTTATTAATGCAGTATACAATGATGATGTTGCAATGGCAGAGCTGCTTTTACAAAATGGAGCAGATCCTAGTTATCAGGATTCAGAGGGCTATACAGCCTATGATTATGCAGTTGATTTTGGCAATGAAGACTTGATCAAATTATTAAAACAATAAAGTGGAAACTGCTCTTCAGTTGGAGAGCAGTTTTTATTTTGTTCATAAGAAACTTTTTCCATTATGGATTCGTACTAAAGAAA
Organism: Bacillus sp. JJ1474; assembly: GCF_036965225.1. NCBI lineage: Bacteria > Bacillati > Bacillota > Bacilli > Caryophanales > Bacillaceae > Bacillus > Bacillus sp. JJ1474. Next base: position 60,359 of record NZ_JBALPC010000010.1, read on the forward strand.
TGGGAGGAGAAGGAATGAACCTATTAAATGTAGATATTAAACAGGCAGGCTATGAAAAGGATCAAGCAATTATACATAATATACAATTTGAAGTTGGAACAGGAGAACTTATTGGGCTGATTGGTCCAAATGGGGCAGGGAAGAGTACAACTATTAAGACCATTCTTGGCTTACTAGAAAATATAAAGGGAGAGGTAACCTTCCAGCCCGAAGCTAAATATTCTTATATTCCGGAAAGGCCTATCTTTTATGATGAGCTCACTTTATGGGAGCATTTAGACTTTATTGCATCAGCGGAAGGGTTAAGTGATAAAAACTATAAAGACCAGGCAAAGGAATTGCTAGTGCAATATAAACTGGCTGAGCATGCACATGAGTTTCCAGGTAAATACTCCAAAGGAATGCAGCAGAAGGCGATGCTGATATTATCCATGATTACTAATCCAGATATATATATCATTGATGAGCCTTTTATTGGATTGGATCCAAATGCAATGAAGCTTTTTCTTGAATCGATTCAGCGTGAACGTGAAAGAGGAGCAGGTATTCTTATGTCTACTCATGTTTTGGATACAGCAGAAAAGGTATGTGACCGTTTTTTAATTGTCCATAAGGGAGAGCTTAAAGCAGCCGGGACTTTAGATGAAATTAGAACTCAATGTCATCTACCTAATGGTTCACTCTATGATTGCTTTCATTTAATTGCGGAAGGCCATGAAGATGAATAGCTGGAACATATTTGCAGATCGGTTAGTTAGAGGGTGGAAATATCAATATGGTGTGATCCGTTCGATTGCCGATTGGACAATCATCCTTTACTTAATTATCCCGGCTAGTGCCATCTTTTTGATGATGTACCGTACATGGTGGCTGGAACCGCCTGCGTGGATTGCAAACATTCCATTATTCTTGCTGTTCTTTGTCCTTTATTTATTTTCATGGAGCGGAAACATTCGTACGTTCGTACAGGAAGCAGACAAAGTATTTTTAATAAAAAATCAGCCAATCTTTCTTGGAATGAAAAAATGGGGGTATGCCTACTCAATCCTTTCACAAGTTATACAAATAGCTGTTTCCATCTTTGTTTTTCTTCCATTCTTAAGAAAACATTATTTTCTCGATTGGCAGCAGATCATTTCGCTATTCATTTTCTTTATTGTACTGAATACCATGATTTTATTTTTAAAATTCTTAATGAGAAAAATAGAGACAAGGCTAAAAAGGATTGCAGCTGGAATTCTATTATTCATTCTTTTAAGTTGGTCTAGTCAACTTATATTTTTACTTTGGGAAAAAGGTTTGCTTTTTCCAATCTATTTATGCAGTGCCTTATTAATGATTATTTCCATTTTTCAAAGCTTGCGATCGATCCAAAAAGTCTCATCCATCGATCAAGATATTTCCCTGGGCAATGAAGCCAAAATGAAGAATATAGACTTAATCTTTAAGCTTTCACATGATATAGAAAAGCCGGTTATCGTTTCTAAAAGAACAAAGCCCCTTTTATTCCGCCGTTCAAAACGAATTTTTAAAAATCGTAAAGAGATTAACGGGTATATAGAGCTATTTATTAAAATCTTTATTAGAAACTATTCATATATAGGGGGATATTTACAGATCATATCCGTGACAACAGCAGCAATTGTCATTATCCCGCCACTTTGGATAAAAGCTCTTATTTTCATAGGCTTTCTTATTATGATGTATTCATGGCTTTCATTAGTTTGGGATAGGGTGACAACATCCAATCCGATCAGCAAGAAATACAGTGAAAGTACCTATTATTTTGCTGCGAGAAAAAGGACAGTTACAGCCTTTTTCGTTTTAGCCATTCTTCTAATTGGGATATTCATTACTTGTTGGCTTTTCGTTTTCATGCAATTCGGATTTAGACCAGCGATGTTTGGTCGTTAATTCACCAAGTGTGTTCCACTTAAAAGAGAGATATAATAAATCAGAGGTCGCACAACGATACATTTCTTAGCAAAGAACAAAGGAGGAAGAGCTATGAGTACTATTAATTGGCAGCAAGAAGTCGAAAACAGAAAAGAAGCTCTGCTTGAGGATACAAAAAAACTTTTACAAATAAAAAGTGTGTTAGATGAAGAAAACTCAACAGAGGCGGCTCCTTTAGGTGAAGGGGTAAAGGAAGCACTTGATTTTATGCTGAAGCTTGGAGAAAAAGATGGGTTTACTCCTAAGAATGTGGGTAACCTTGCTGGTCACTTGGAGTTTGGACAGGGGGATGAGATTGTCGGGATTCTCTGCCATGTCGATGTTGTACCTGAAGGAGACGGATGGTCGAGCGATCCATACGGCGCCGAAATTCATGACGGAAAAATGTATGCGAGAGGAGCAATTGATGATAAAGGGCCAACAATGGCAGCTTATTATGCGATGAAAATTGTGAAGGAGCTCAGGCTTCCGTTGAATAAGCGAGTACGTATGATTATAGGTACAGATGAAGAAAGTGATTGGCGCTGTGTAGAGCATTATTTTAAACATGAAGAAATGCCAGTAATGGGATTTGCGCCGGATGCTGATTTTCCGATTATTTATGCAGAGAAGGGAATTTCTGACTTTGACCTAGTTCAAGGAACTGTAGAGATTCAAGAAAAAGATTTTCAAGTAGAGGTACTAAGCTTCCAATCAGGCAGAAGATATAATATGGTCCCTGATTTTGCTCGGGCAGCTCTTGGCGTACAATATGAGTCTATAGAAATTATTCAAAAATATACCGGCTTTCTAAGTCAGTATGAGCTTAAAGGGAAGTATTACATAGATAACGGTGAATTAATATTGGAAACTGAAGGAGTTTCCGCTCATGGAATGGAGCCTGACCACGGGAAAAATGCCGGTCTATATTTGGCTGAGTTTCTTACACAATTGAAATTGGATTCCAGGGCAGACCAATTTTTAAAATTTGTATCCACCTATTTTTGGGAGGATTCCCGTGGGAAAAAGCTTGGGATCGATTATAAGGATGATATTACAGGAGATTTAACAATTAACGTAGGAAAGCTTGTTTATACGCAAGCCGAGGGCGGAAGGCTAGGTCTAAATCTGCGCTATCCAGTAACAAACAAAATGGAAGAAACAAAACATAGGCTTGAAAGCATTCTAAAGGAAGAAAATGTTTCAATAGAGAATTTTACAGATTCGAAGCCACACCATGTGGAAGAGGATGACTTCTTAATCCAGACATTAAAAAAAGTGTACGAAGAGCAAACAGGCAAGGGAGCTGAGTTGCTTTCCATCGGGGGCGGAACATATGCCCGTTCCTTGAAATCAGGTGTTGCATTTGGACCGTTATTCCCTGGGAGAGAAGATGTAGCTCATCAAAAGGATGAACATATCTATATTGAAGATATATTAAAAGCTGCTGCTATATATGCTCAGGCCATCTATGAGCTTGCCAAGTAAGAAAAATATTTGTTAAAATTGCTCCGAAGTTACGAAATACTAGGATGAGGAAGAGGCGACAAGCATGGAGTATGTCATCATTAATGGGGAGTTTATTAACCGTACTGAGGCCAAGATTGATATCGAGGATCGCGGGTATCAATTTGGCGATGGAGTTTACGAAGTCATTCGGGTCTACAACGGGAAGATGTTTACAGCCAAAGAGCATCTAGAGCGTCTGATTGAAAGCGGAAAAAAGATTAACATGAAGATAGCCGATTCCGTAGAGGAATTAAGGAATATGCTCTCTGAATTGATTGAAAAGAATCAACTTACAATGGGTACGATCTATATGCAGGTTACTAGAGGAATCTCTCCAAGAAGTCATGCTTTTCCAAGTTCTGATATTCACCAAACATTTGTAGCAAATACGAAAGCAGTCGATAGACCGGTTGAAAACATGAAAACAGGTGTGAAAACGATTTTGGTAGAGGACATTCGCTGGCTACTCTGTGACATTAAAAGTCTTAATCTTCTAGGTAATATAATGGCAAAGCAAAAGGCTGTAGAAGCAGGCTGTTTTGAGGCTATCCAGCACCGCGGGGACACCGTAACAGAAGGAAGCTCATCGAATGTTTCCATCATTAAGGATGGAAAGGTGATTACCCATCCAGCCAATAACCTTATTCTAAATGGGATCACGAGACAAAAGGTTATAGAAGTTTGCCGGAGCAACGATATTCCTGTTGAGGTAAGAGCTTTCACATTGGAAGAACTGAAAAAGGCTGATGAAGCATTTATCTCAGGAACAACGGTTGAGGTCACCCCAATTATTGAAATTGATGGAGAGAAAGTAGGTAATGGTGCACCGGGTGCATTAACTAAACATATTCAAGAGCTATTTAATCAAGCCATTGAAAAGGAATGTGGCAGTCTTTAAAATAGGAAAGAACCAGTATATGAGATGCTGGTTCTTTTTTAACTTCATTCGGCAGAAGTTTTCCTCTTCTATAAGTGGGAGTTCAAACTCCGGCGGATGCCTCAGATTTTTTAAAAGGAAATTATCGAGCAAGCTCGACAAAATCTGGGCGCAATTTCGCCAAGGTGAAATTGATTAATGGAGGGATAAGAATGGGAAGTCAGGCACATTTTTTCTATGCTGTCAGTTTGCCAAGTACAACAAAGCTAAAGATAAAGGAAGAATGTTCGATATTAAAGAGGAATCTTCCATTTCAACGGTGGGTACACCATGAGGATCTTCATATCACTTTGGCGTTTCTCGGGTCGGCTGAAAAAGAAATGCTTCAAGCCTCACAAGTTCTAATTGAAAAGGGATTAGAAGACCAAAAGGCTCTTACTCTTCAAATAAATAAACTAGGTGTATTTGGCAGAGAGGATTCACCAAGAATTTTTTGGGCAGATACATATAAGGAAGAGAGGCTGAATACCATTCGGGATATCGTTTTTTCAGCATGTGCTGGAGCCGGCTTTGAATTGGAGACAAGACCATTTAAGCCGCATATTACACTGGCTAGAAAATGGACAGGGGATTCCCCTTTTCATACAAGCCTGTTGAATGAACACAATCCATATAATGATTCACCTCTATCCTTTACAGCTAATGAAGTTGTTTTATACCAAACACATTTAGACAAATCACCAAAATATGAAAGAATCGCCAGCTTTCCATTGGCGGATGAATAAAATAGGCATACAATAAGAAAAGCGGAAGCTCCTTCGGAACAATTAAAGGACAATTGTTCCTGCGACGAATATTCGCAGTAGCTTTCCTTTGTGGTCACCCCCGACAAGCA
>NZ_JBALPC010000011.1:0-1820 GCF_036965225.1 Bacillus sp. JJ1474
GGGCCATTTAATGGAGTAATGCTCATTGAATTAACTCGTAGTAAAGCTATTGATTATGAAAAGAAATAACGTACAAATTATAATGATTGATAATTCCAACCCGTGTGGGAATTATTGTATAATTGAAGAAGTATTTTATTTTCTATAAAGGGTACCTTTAGGAAAATGCAGATTTTGTCTTTACTGAATTTCAGCAAGTAAAATGAGGGAAGATGGAAGAGGTTTTTCATGAAAATATTCGAGGCAAATCAAGCTTGCAAAAAGATTGATGGAATAATGATTCTTAAAGAAGTCTCTATAAGCATTTCACAAGGTGAAAAAGTGGCGATCACCGGAAATAATGGATCCGGGAAAAGCAGCCTTTTAAAACTTATTGGGGGTATATTTGAAGAAACTGCTGGGCAAGTGAAGAGATCTCAAATTAACATAGGATATGTACCTGAACACTTTCCAGAAAGTATCCGATTCAAATTACAAGACTATTTAATGTTAATGGGTAAAATGACTTGTAAATCGGATGAAGGAATTTTAAAAAAAATTGAGAATTATGCTGAGCTGTTTGCAATTACAGACTTTCTAACCACCCCTTTGAATCATTGTTCAAAAGGGACAAAGCAGAAAGCCGGAATTATCCAGGCATTGCTGAAGAAACCTGATCTATTATTATTGGACGAGCCACTAACTGGGTTAGATGATAAAGCAAAAATCGAGCTTTTGAATCAGCTAAATTCTCTCCAAGGGGAAAAAACGATTATTTTTACTGCACATGATCCACTACTAATTGAAGGATTAGCCGATAGGGTTTTAACTGTAGAGAGTGGAAGAATTGTCTACGATTCTACAAAAAACAAAAAGGGGAAATTAAGATTTATAAGAGCAAAAATCCCCACTAGAGAGATAATTGCAGAGATTCCGTCTATTAGATATAAATTTGTAGGGGGAGATTCTGTTGAAATAATTGTTTCAGCTAAAGAGTCTGATAAGGTATTGGCCATGTTGCTTAAACGAGGATGTTCAATATTTGAATTAACAGAGAAGAGGTAGTAAGTTGTCAGCTTTTATCCGTTACCAATTAATAAGCTTTGTTCGTTCATTAAAATTTATCCCACCCGTTGTTATTTTTTTTGCATGGGTGTTTATTTTATATGCCTATAAAAATGTGCCGATCCTCAGTAGTTACGCAGTATCTTCTATTGCAATGTACTTAATCATGACATGGATTACAATGTCCATTTTTACTTTGGATGAAGAAAGTGAAAAGCATATCTTAATCTCTCATCTTAAAAGAAAGGTGAGTTACTTATTTGGCAAATGGCTAACTATTCTAGTAGTAATGATACCTTTACTTTTGTTTGCGATCTTTTTCCCAATCATTACAGAAAGCTTCAAAGGGAATATGTCGATCAAGCTATATGCTTATGCATTTTACAGCCACTTGGTCTTTATGACATTTGGGATATTAGTAGGAACCCTATTTTCGGCTACCAAACTTGCAACAAAAAAATACGCCTGGCTTTCGACTGTATTTATAATCGTAGTTTCACTCGCCTCAAAATCAATTATCGAAATATCATTGTTTTTTAAATGGATTTTGTGGGTCTTCCCCCCAGTGTTCAAGGTGATTGGGTATATGGAAGGCGAAGATCAAGTACTAATAAATATACCAATAATAATCGATGGTGTTTTTGTAGTTATTTATCTAATCATCGGAGCTGTCATGTTAGTTCCTCTTTTTTTAAAAAAAGAAAGTTAGCAGCTTTACTAACTTATGAATATCTGTAAAATCTATACCATACATACGATCTTCAATTAAAGGGCGC
>NZ_JBALPC010000011.1:1978-3592 GCF_036965225.1 Bacillus sp. JJ1474
CTCCAATTATTACTCCAGGAAAAACAAATAACATTGGGAGCCAAACAGGACCAAATAGCACTCCAAATATCGTTACTTTTGAGGAAAAAATCAATCCAACCGTTACAAAAAATGCAGCGAATACATACGGAAGAAAAGACCAAGTATCTTTCCCACCGCCTGCATCTTTTACAGCATCCCACATCGAAAAAAAATATAAACAAGGGTAAAACATCAGCCACTGATAATCTGCCTGTTTTATGGCATCACCAATTTCCCCGTGAAAGCTTAAAAGTATGAGCTGGTTAAAATTGGCTTGTACATTTATCAGGAATTCAAGGATCAAGAGTACTGTGCCTTTAAAGTATTTTCTGTTTAAATATTGACCAAAACCTGGAAGTGCAATACTCCACATTAGTATTTCAAATACACTTTTAGTCATTCTATATACCCTAATAAATTATTTCTATTATTTTTCTTTTGCAATTTCCTGTCTATTAGGAGCAAGAGGTGGCTGTTCTAACCAATTATTTTCCACCATAATATTAAACCACTTTTTAATCACCATAAGATTTTGTAGAATTGTTTTTTCGTAAGTAGCAACAAGGTCTGTTCGCATGGCTGACGCTAGACCTGTCCCATGATAAGCCTGTGCAGTTTGAAACAAGAATCCCATATGATACATCATTAACTTATCTGAAAAAGGAGAGTCTGTTGAATTAGTCACTTCTGTTTCCCAAGACTTAGGAGTTGGTAAATTATCTTTCTTCATTATGTTTGAAAAGTCCTGTATTTGTTCATTTGCCGCTTTCTCAGAATCCTCTAAGAATCTCCTTACTTCTTTTGTCTGAGCGACTTGGCTAAATGCAATAGAAAGAGTTTTTGTCATAATACTCTTTTTTAGGTTGAAAGAAATACTTATGACTTCAATTGCAGTTAATGACCTACCTTTTCCGAAAAATCCATCGGTAAAATCTTGGGTAGAAATAAATTCAGGATTTTCAGCAGGATAGAATAAAGGGTCTCTCTGAAAACTCCCTTTCTCAAGTAATAAGTCAATTGTTTGATGATACATCCGCTTCCCATCATTATCACATGAGTCGTAAAAAAACCTTAAGTCCTCTCTGACAGAAGTACCTAATGAAGTTGAATGTCCTAGTAAACCATGTAAAGTCATGATATGTAAATAATTTAGGCAAAATATATCGCTAAACAGTCTCTCTTTGCCTTTGTTAAGATCAGATTCAGTAAATCCAATTGGTACTGGAAATCCTTCATTCTCTATAAAAGTTACGATTTGTTTCTTTTGTTTTGCAAACGTCACGATTGCATCTTTAAAAATAGATTTTATGGACTCGTCCTCAATAATAGAAAACATATACCTAATTACAATTTCAATGGCTGTTCCATTTACATACTCACCCCATAGTGTTCCTATTTCAGAAGATGTGAGTTTTAATTTGTCTTTATCCACGTTATCACCTCTTGAGTATTATGTTCTAATAGAGCAAGAACTATGAATAAAAAAGGATCTGAACAAAAGTAAAATTACTAAGAAGTCATTTTTGCATCTTTTTCGCATTTTTAATACTCCGCAATCGGGCGCTTTTCTGAAATAAGGAAAGCGTCTTTCTT
>NZ_JBALPC010000011.1:3623-12366 GCF_036965225.1 Bacillus sp. JJ1474
GCCATATTGTTGAATAACAATCTGTGAAGAATAGCGAGTAAATTTAAAAGGGGATAATAATCAATTAATATTATGAAAAGTACGAGTTGCTTTATAAATAAAAAGGGAGCAGAATAAAGTTTCTCCTCCCCTTATACCAGTTATAAATTAACTAACAATCTTCTGCTTTATAATGATGTAAAGGAGGTGGAACTAGCCATCCTTTTTCTTTATTTAGACGAAGAACTTTAGCTCCAAGTGCTGCCTTTTGAATATGAAACTGCCCAAACATCATTCCAATATCCTCTCGAATTGATTGCCCCATTATTGTACTGCACGCTACTAATCCTGCAGCAATGCTCATTGAAAGAGCAGCTGCTATTTCAGGATCTGCAAACCGTGCTCCAACTGGAATATCCTCTAAACAAGCATTAGGTCTTTCCGGAGGTGTTGGCGGTAATCCAACTCCATTTGCTTTTAATAAAGTTTCAATCTGTTTTATTTCTTGTTGTCCTCCTTGAATGGCTTCCTCAAGCAATTTCTTTAAATCTTCATCACCTGCATGGTTTTGGTGAGTTTGATAACCAGCAATTGCCCCTTTAGCCGTTAAAAGAAAGGACCAGGTGCTAAATACCTCCCCATAATGCATAGGTTCATCTGTTGGATTTCCACTTAAAATTCCCATTGTAATCCTCCTAATCAAATTCAAATTTAGTGCCTCCTTTCGCCAAAGCACATATTCTTATCATTCTCCTTTCGCAGCTTATTAATTCATTATTTTGTGGCTTCGAAATAAAGCTCGATCATTAATAAAAATGTCTAATTGTTTAAAGTTCGATCAGGAATCCTGTTTGAAAATGTATCATTTTCCTTATTCCGCAAAACCAGCTAATAGAAGCTAATTAATTATTCCAGTAAAGGACCAGATTGTGGAGTAACTCTTTTTTTAATTAAATGGATATTTATGTTGAAATTTGTTGAAGAGAATGTAAATGTTCTTGGGGTACATTTAATCATTGATTCGGAGCATAATAAAAATAGGGAGGGAATCAAATTATGATACTTCGTTGGGTACATAAGTATGTAATCATCTTGGTATTATTCTGTTTTTCTATTTTCGTCCCCCTCCTCATTCCATTAGCTGAAATAGAGAATGATTCACAACAGCAAGTATTTTTGAACTTTGAAAAAGAGATCCTTGATTTAATCTACTCTAGTATAGGGCCATTGAATAAACTGGACAGAGTAATGGGAGAGGAAAGCTTATATAATATTGCCTTATCGGCAGAACAGAAGCTTGCTGAAAATTCCATGACTTTAGCCCAATTAAAGGTACCTACCACATTGTCAGATGATATAAAGACATCGTTAGAAAATATCAAAGATGATTTGTCTATAGGTTTAAAGGCATTGGAGAAAAGTATGAACCACTTGGCACAATACATCGTGAAGCGTAACCCCTTATTGTACGATAAGTTCACCGAGGATTATGACAAGGGTTTTCTCTATATTTACGGTGTATTAACTTCGTTAACTACAATAAGATCGCAACTAGTCTCAAACATATCAATGATAGATAAAAATCGTTCGGTTTCACGAAAGGTAAGATCAGCAAGTAGTGGATGAATGTTACCTTTTACCCTACATGCCTTGATTAACTCTCTTGCACAGACTGACATAATGAGGGTCAGACTTAGTTTTGAAGGTATTGAAAAAAGGTTCTTCGATTTAAAGTGTACCCCTTGTAATCACCGGGCGCAGCTCGGGGTTTATTTGCGGCTTCTCGATATTCCGGTGCCGGGCATCTACGGCCCCTCGGCCGACGAGGAAGCCCAATGAATTAAGTTTCTCGTCCAATACTCGCTAAAAAGTCATAGGTCACCGGCATGAACGCAGTTACTCTACTACAAGGGACAAGAATGATTATACTCCTTAATCAATAACAGTTGAGGATTTTTAATTGAATAATACCAGTTAATATCAGCTTTTTGTTTATTCAAGAAAAGGGCGCTTTCCTATAATAAGGAACAGCGCTTATTTTCATTATAGGGCCAGATTGTTGAATAAAACCTAGATATCTAGGCGAAAGTTTAGGCGAGTTTGTGAAACTTGTACTTAAAGTAACGACGCAGTTTAGTTCAAGAAGGAAAACTCCTAATGATAATAGAACTAATCTGATTAGAGAGTCATGTATATCCGACATCTTGGTGCATAAAATGTGGGATATTAAATTCCTTTTTCTTATAAATATATTATAAGTGAAAGTGAAAGTGAAAGAATGAAAATATGGATTGGCTGGAAAGAATGAATAACGCATTGGTTTACATTGAATCTAATCTTGACGGAGAGATTGATTATAAAAAGATTGCACAAGTTGCTTATTGTTCGGAGTATCATTTTTCAAGAGTGTTTTCATCAAATTCTGGTATATCACTCTCAGAATATATTAGAAGCAGGCGACTAAAACTTGCTGCTTTTGAGATTCAAAAAAGTGATATTCGGGTTATTGATATAGCAATTAAGTACGGTTATTGGTCTGCTGACTCGTTTTCTCGTGCTTTTCAAAAGACACATGGAATAAAACCCTCTGAAGCCCGAAATAAAGGGGTGCAATTAAAAGCCTTTCCAAAGATTTCTTTCCAAATTTCAATAAAAGGAGATACTGAATTGGATTACAGAATTGAAAATCTTGATTATGAATTAAGAATTGTTGGAAAAGGTAAGCCTGTTAAAACGAGTAGGGCATTTAAAAACATTCCAACGCTTTGGAGCAGTGCAAAGAAAGATGGGTTTATGCAAGAACTAAAAGATATGGCATGGGAAAATCCAAAATGTACACTTGAAAGCCTCTTAGGAGTTTGTGGTAGGGAAGCAGCAATAACCGACGATGAATTTACTTACTTTATGGGAGTACGATATGATGGGGAACCTCCAAGTGATATGGAAATCCTTATCATTCCTGCAAGTACCTGGGCTGTTTTTCCGAATATAGTTGATGCGTGGAAACGACTTTATACAGAATGGGTTCCAACTTCTGGCTATGAACTGGCCAATTTACCATGCATTGAATGTTATTACGGTCCGAAGCATAAACCAAGCCATGAACTTTGGGTTCCTGTTATATCTAAATGATTTCATATACGCTGAAATGGAAAAAGAAAGGAATGCAACAGATAGAATTTCCATTAATATATCATCAAATGGATTTTAATTTTGATAGATGGTTTGTATTTAAAGGTAATGAGGAAAACAAAAAGCACCTCCGAAGAGATGCTATTTATTCTTCAATTTATTAATTAAATCATTAACCTTACTTCTCATTTTTTCCGTCTCATCGTTAAGCAGAGAAATCGAATATTGATCATCATTTTTTGTCACTGATAAAATATCTCCTTCTCTAAATTCCTCGAGTTCTTTTTTAGGGACAAGAAGTTGTTCTTCCTCATTAGGATATTTTAAAAGAACTCCAAATGATTCTTCAAAGCGATCAAGAGTATATTGGATCATTCAAAGCAACTCCTTTTTTTAACGCTCACATGCCCATCCGTCATTATCGCGATCGTGTTTGGCAGCATAGGCTGGGTGGCCAGTTTTTACACCATTTGGGTAGTATTCCCGCATTGCCGTACAGTTACTAAATGATGTAGGTGCTCCCGGTATTACATATGTTCCTAAACCTGGGTCTGCTGGTTGTTCAGGAGTAGTTACAGGTGGTTCTGGAACAGGAGTAGGCGTTATTGTGACACCATTCCATGGCTTAGTGTTGAAAGAATAGGTCAACCCGTTTGTGCTCATGGTAATATTACCAGAAAACACAGTAGAGTATAGTAAAGATCCTGCACTCTTCAGACGGCTTACAACTTCCGGATGAGGATGGCCATATGAATTTTCATAACCATATGATAAGACTGTTGCAGCAGGCTTAACAGCATTAATAAATGTCTCAGAACTGCTTGTATTTGAACCATGGTGTCCTGCTTTTAATACTGTAGATTTAACAGCATAGCGACTGATAATTTCTTGTTCTGTGGCAGTGTCAGCATCGCCCATCAACAAGACACTAATGTTTCCATAGGTTAAGCGCAGCACAATCGATGCTTCATTGTTATCGTCTCCAGCTTCAGCAGCGTTCAATACAGTTAACCCAAGATGAGAATCCAGATTAATCGTACTTCCAGCTTTAGGAATCACATAATTGATATTTTTGGCATCAACCAATGACAATAAATCATAGTAAGTCTGAGTCGTATGTGCTTGTCCAGAATCTACAAAGTTACTTACTTGAAAAGTATTAAGGACTGAAATTAATCCCCCGATATGATCGGCATCTGGATGAGTAGCAACTACATAATCAAGATTGGTTACTCCTTTACCTTTCAAGAAGCTAACCACTTCATCTCCGGCTGACTTTGCCCCACCATCAACAAGCATACTTTTACCGTTTGAAGTTTGGATTAAAATAGAATCTCCTTGCCCTACATTGATAAAATGAACTTGTAACGGCTTATTATTTACGATATCCAATAAAGCCAATTTACTCTTTGACGGTGTTTCATATTTAATAGATGAATCTTTCTTTACAAAAAGTCCTCCGCCAATCCCATACATTCCTCCATTTGCGCTTTTATAGGAATATACCCGGAATTCTTCGCCTTTTGTTAGTGTTTTTACCAGTTTCATATTTACATCGTAAACTGGTGTATTGCCGAGAACTGTGATTTTTCCAATTTGGCCTTTCTTTAATTCTGTTTTCCCCCACATAATTTTGGTGGACCCAGCAGGAGTAACAGTATTTTGTGGAGTTGACGATTGTTGTTCAAGCAGTGCTAATTTTGCTTTTGAAGGCGTTTCGTATTTTATTTTGGAGCTCTTTTGGATATATTGTCCGCCCCCTACGCCATACAATCCGTCGTGTGCGCTTTTATAGCTGTAAACACGATATTCTTCTCCAGCTTTTAATGTACGAACAGCCTTCAGTGAACCATTCGCATCTAAAGTGACCAAATCTGTATTTGATAAGACCGTCACTTTGCCGATTTGGCCAGCCTTTAACTCTGTTTTTCCCCACATTACACGGGTTGCAGCATGTGCATCATATGATTGAAATCCCGCGAAAGAAAAAAACAATACGGCTGCTAATAACAACATAACTACTTTTCTCATTGTTTTCCCCCATGATAGATTTAGTCTTTAAACCAAAATTAATGATACTACAGGAATTGGGTATATCGAACAGGGATTTTAATCCAGTTTCAAACAATAAAACTCTTTAACTCTTAATGATATAATTTCTATTGATTATATGATTGTAGAATCACTTTGAAGGGGAATAAAATGCTTCAGATACTAAAAGAATCAGATAATTTGATTATTGTGATACACGAAATCTATGGTATTAATCAACATATAAAAAATTTTTGTGATTTATTATCAAAACAAGACTTTGACGTTATCTGTCCGAACTTATTAGAACGAGAACAAGCATTTGATTATTCTGAAGAGAAGATTGCTTATTTGAATTTTATAGAGAATGTAGGGTTCTCTATCGCTGTACATAAAATAAAGAATTTATTATTAGGTGTTAAAAATGAATACCAAAAAATATATATTATTGGATTTAGTGTTGGGGCAACTGTTGCTTGGTTGTGTAGTGAGGAAGAGTGTCTTGATGGGGTTGTGGGATATTATGGTTCAAGAATTAGGAATTACACACAAATAGTGCCTCTATGTCCTATAATTTTATTCTTTCCTCAAGAGGAACAATCCTTTAGTGTGGATGAGTTACTATCAAATTTGGATAAGAAGAAGAATATCGAGACATATAAATACTTTGGACAACACGGATTTAGTGACCCATACTCTACAAAATATAATGAAAAATCATCCCAAAACGCTTTCAATGAAATGCTAAACTTCTTAAAGAAACATTAATTCAAAACAAGGATGTTATACAACTATAGGTGCAGTTTAGTTGAATAAGGAATATTAATTTTATAGGGTTATGGAAAGAACAAAATATAATAAAAAACTCGCCAAAAACTGAACGAGTTTTAAATACCTATTTTTATTGCTGGTTGAAATAATAATGCGCTCAACATAAAACAATTATACGATAGGGTGTGGTTTGAGCAGGGATACTTCTTGTGGCAGGTCCATAGAAAACAATTAAATCTCGGTTCGCTGGATATCTTGAAAAGAGTTGCCCATTCGTTAATAATATTTGGGTATAGGGAGATAAATTTAATTGTAATTGTCCATCACTACTCACCAATTGGTTATTAAAATAATCAACTATTACATTCTGATTTGGGTTATCTTTTACCATGACAAGCGCTTGATATTGTGGAGGGTAAATAAGAATAGCAGGTAAATCTCCATCATAATATCCTGTCACGCGATCTCCTACTCTGACCATTTCATGGTCAACGAAATAAGTTGAGGGTGAAACCACGAAATTTACTATTGATCCCAATTCATTTTCTATTGTAAATAATTTATAACAACCTTCTTTTTTACCATTTTGACCTGTGAAAAATTCACTAATCACCGTGACAGTTCCATGAAATGAATAAAAATTCGTCATACAATACCTCCAAAATAAAAAGATAGGGACGATCTTTTATTTTGAGACTATTCGAGATAAGGCTTTTGAAGGATTTTAGTATAATGTAGGGATAGGAGGGCAGGCAACAGCATCTATAAGTCTTGGGTCAATACCGTAGAATTGCCAGAAAGCACCGTTCCATCTATATCCAGAGACTTCTCCATATTCCACACGAGTAGGGTAAAACCAAAATTGTCTGCCATTTATAAGCCATACATAAGTGTTTTGATATAGACAATCGACGATATAGGACACAGAAGGTTTTGGTGGTATGAATGTTGGAGGAGGGGATTGTGGACTCATTGTCCCCTGGCGTGGGAAATATCTCATGTGATTTCACTCCTTTTAGTTAGGGTCTCAACATTATATGTTGAGAAGAAGTAAAAGGATTATTTAACGCGAAAACTAAAGATTGTGAAGTAATGTACTTAAACTAATGGGTAGCGTTAGTTCAAGAAGAATTAAGTGATTTTCGGGTTAGGAACTTATTATAGGTATTCCATTAAAAGGCGCTTTCCTGGAACAAGGAAAAGCGCCTATTTTCATTATTGGGACAGATTGCTGAATAAGCAGAATTCCAATAAAATTGGTTGCTTTTCTTGAAATGGTTAGTGCCTGTTTTCGACTATAGTACAATTTAGTTGAATGAAAAATAGAATAAAATTAAATTGCCGAGGTCTGTTATTACTAAATATATCAATGATATCCTTCCTTTTATGAGCTAAGGAAAAAAATAATCTATACATAATAACAAAAAAGTTAAAAAAATAGAATTTCTTGATAGAAATAGGGCCAATGATTACGTAATAAGGAGTGTAGGGGGACACTTACAGGGAGGAAATAGATGAAAATAAACGATAGTAACGTTGTACAACAGTTAACAAAAAGAAATGAAAAAGCTTTATACTATATCATCGATTGTTACGGAGGTTTGATAAAGAAAGTTATCCAAAAGTACTTGTACAATTTAGAATCTATTCAAGAGGAATGTTTGGATGATGTACTACTTCTTATCTGGGAAAATATTCATTCATATGACCAAAGTAGAAATTCACTAAAAAATTGGATTGCAGCTATTGCAAAATACAAGGCAATTGATTATCAAAGAAAATACCAAAGATATTTAGAGCAAAAAGATATCGATGATGAGATGGTAGAAAGTCCATTTGACGTAGAAGCACATGTAACAAGAAATATGTTAAGTAGCACTACTGAGAAAATGCTCGGTTACTTAAAGAAAGAAGATCAAATATTATTCATCAAACATTATGCTGAAGACAAAAATATCGATGAATTATCGAATGAAACGGGTTTAGAAAGGTCCGTTCTTTATAATCGTTTGTCCCGTGGGCGAAAAAAGCTTCGGTCATTATTTCAAGGTAATTCAGCTAGTGGAAAATAGAATGAGGTGAATAGATGAAAAACTTATTTGAGCGTTTAAATGATGAAAAAATTAATCTATCAGAATTTGAAGGTGGCCAATTAACGGATATCGAAAAGAAGGCTACAAAAAAAAGAATAAAGGCAAAGTTAAAGAGTAGATCGGGTAATAAAAGAAGGATTCTTGCTGTAGCAGCTTCGCTTGCAGTCATAACAATTTTAGGGATGAATACAAATTATACTTTAGCGGATATTCCAATAATCGGAAGCGCACTAGAGAAATTTGTCTATTCGCAAGAAGATTCATTAAGCGATTATAAAACAGTCATTGGAGAATCGGTAGAAAGTAATGGAGTGAAGGTGACATTGAATGAAATAATACTAGATGAAGGTCAACTCCTTATTAGTAGTACATTCCATACAGATTTATCGGATAGTGACTTAGCTTATAATTGGTATTCAAACATAGGAGTTTATATAAATGGTAAGAAATCAGATCTCGGGGGAGGTGGAGGCCCCAAAGAAATAACCAATTCAGCAGTGAATTATTTTTGGGCTTCGGATATAAAAAATATTAATCTTCAAGATAATCAACAGATTAAAATAGACTTTAATAATTTGGAACGAAGTGATTCAAAGAAATTAATAAAAGGAAAGTGGAATTTTGAATTTACTGCATCCGGTGAAAAACTCATGGCAGAAAAGAAATCAATACCAATTAATAAGTATATTACACTAGAGGATGGTCAGAAAGTGACGGTAGAAGAGTTGATATTAACT
>NZ_JBALPC010000012.1:0-7559 GCF_036965225.1 Bacillus sp. JJ1474
AAATAGGAGTATACCTATGGAAAGAATTTTTTTCGATTATGGGATTGAAATTTGTAAGGAAAATGAAAAATTCTATTTGATTTTTGACGACGGTGGAATAGTTGCACATTTTGCTAATATTGAAATTTCAAAGGAACATGCTGAGTACGCAATGAAAGGACCTAAAGAAGCAAGCGAAATTATTCTTCACTATCAGAGAATTGCAGATAAGAAGAGAAAAGCATCTCAATAATGATTTATTCCATAAAGATTAAATAATCATATTGAATCACATATCCACAAAAGGCAATTGAGTTAATACCATTCAATACCAGATAATATAGAAGAAATAGATATAACCATTAGGAGACCACAATGGGAAAAGAAGTATCTAAGTTTGTGGAAACGTAAAAAGGCAACGCTCAGTGGGTTAGTTGTCTTTCTTTAAAATGAGTTGCGACACACACTCTACAATGTGTGGACTGCTGATTGTAGAATTATGGATAGCTGCAGCTTTGTCCACCTTATATAATCTACAACTAGTCTTCCCATGAATCCAGAATTCATGATTTCCCCAAAAACAACTTCTCCATTTTTTGAATGTATTCCTCCAGATGGTTTGCCGGATGGAACACAGGGTGCCCGTGGCAAACCTCTAACCTAATGGTCTTTAATTCTCCAACGATAGTGCTGCTTCTCACTGCCTCATGCATATTCGAAGTAAACATTGAGATTGGTTGATGGATCTTCCCCTTTTTGGAGGTAAAGAGGTCGCCTGCGATTAACACTTGATCCTTTTCGTGGTAATAGACAACATGTCCAGGAGAATGCCCAGGAGTCAGATAAGGCTTTATCCCGCCAATCAAATTCAATTGCCTTGTCCATCTTCTTGAAGCGCTTGGATTAATTGTTTAGATACCGTCTGTTTAGCTTTTTTTCGTTTCGGATAAGGAAGCTCACCTTCCATATATGGAATTTCAATTCGGTGTGCATATACGGGTACTTTTGTTACTGATAAAATAGTTTTTATAGCACCAACATGATCAGGATGACCATGAGTTAATAAGATTCTTTGCAAAGGGCCGGCGTCCAGTTCTTTAATAAAATTCATAATGCCTTTTGCCATCTTCGGTATTCCAGCATCTACTAGTGTTACCCCATTGCCATCAACAATGACCCACACATGAATAGGGATAATAATCCAGGTTTTTAAGCTCCAAATATTCTCTGAAACTTTATTGACTTTCATACTTCTTCCTCTCCCTGTTTTCATTTTTCTTTAAAATCTAAAATAAGGTTTCCGCAGCAAAAGTAAATGTGTTAGGCACCATGAAATTATATCTAGTCTAAGAGTGATGCTAACTCTTTCTTGTTTTTAACTCATCATTCACGATACCTTTTCTGAACCAACCGCTGCCCGAAATCCCAAATAAAAAATCTTTAGCCATTATGTTTGAGAATTACTCTTCAGATTTTCGAATTTACGTTTTTAGCAGCATTTCTTCGAGATATGCAATTGTTTACTTAGAGTAGATAAGTTATCCATTTGCACATTCCTTATAATTGATCACCATCCAATGTTATTCTTACTTTATTTGCTGTACTGCCGTAATATACATTTTTTTCAATCTGCTTCAGTCAGTTAAATAAGCCTTATTCAATTAAATGGCCCTTTTCATGAAGAAAGACGCTTTCCTTGTTTCAGAAAAGCGCCCGATTCTTGAATAAAACTTAGTTCTGTTTTATTTGATAGTTAATTGAACAACTTGCTAATATAGTATCTATCGTTCCAAGCTAAAATGCACCACCACAAGGGGAAGGCGATTTTTAATCGACAACATCATAAAGAAGTACGAAGTTAGATCTCAAAATATTCTTCTATCGCTTTCATAACTTTAAATGGCCCTGAACTTTTGTTTGAAGGGATTACGAGCTTAATCCCGGACTTAGGATACAGGGCCGAATGGAAACTCACCCCGGGATCGTACCCCATTACATGATACTTGAATATGGAATTATTACGTTTGTTGATCCAAATTCCATACCCATAATGGACTTCCTCTTTTACATGAATGTGTGGGGTCATAAGTAGTTCAATATATTTTTTACTTATAAGACGATGATCCAGTAATGCTTCCCAAAGTTTGATCATATCAGGTGCAGAGATATAGGCTCCTCCATCAGCTCCACCTTTGATCGGAATAGAGTAGACATTCGTTTTCCATGTCCCACCTTTATCGTAAATGTATCCATAAGCTGTGTTTTTAGGTAGCCGATCTAATGAAAAATAGCCTGAATCATTCATACCGCATTTATTAAAAAGATTCGTTTTAATATAATCGGTAAAAGAAAGGCCTGTTTGTTGTTCCACAATCAAACCTAAAACAATAAATGCAGCATTATTATAATGAAATCTTTCTCCAGGTTTGAACATCATTTTTTCGTTTTTAAACAATGGCAGAAAATCGTGTAAATCCTTTAATAGATACATAGGTGTATGTTTCCAAAGATCTTCAAAGTTATCCATCGCCTCTTCGTCAAAATAATCTGGAATTCCAGAACTGTGGGTTAAAAGATGATGGATCGTTACATTTTCATCGAAATGCGGAAAAACTACATCTAAACAGTCTTTAAGTCGTGTATCAAAGGATAATATTTCCTTCTCAACTAATTGGCAAACTGCAATTGCAGTAAACAACTTACAGCCTGAAGCCATACCAAAACGTGTGTGTATGTTATTCAATCGTTCTTCAGTCCGATCAGAATATCCAGATGCTGATTTGAATAGTATTTCATTGTCGTCCTTCACAAAAACAACTCCAGAAAATTCCTCGTTGTTTATGACTTTTTTAATCGATTCACCCACCTTTACACCTCTATTTGTCAATTTCCACCACCTCATTAGATGAATATATTATTTTCTAAGCCCTGCCCCTTTCTAATGGATGTAAAATGCAAATCGCTGTACCATGTTCAACCAACTACCCCCATTAGCTAATCAAATATCATCCTTTTAATTTCAATTTACCATCTAAAAAATCTTTTCCTTATGTAAGAATATGGCACTTAAATGAAAATAAGCACTGATCCTTATTACAGAAAAGCGCCCGATTGTGGAAGAGCGAAGGGTTTAAAAGAGTTTTTTGATCTTTAGTTATTGTTCTAACGCACACGAGAGTTTTGTAGAATCCTTCACAATCTCTTCTACACCTTAACATAACTTCAATTTAAATTGTGTTGCTTCAGAATCTGTTTGATTAGAAAAAGACGCCTTCATAATTAATGAAAGCGCCGTTTGTTGCAAGACCCTTGCCTAAATCTTATTCAAATCCAGCCCATTTTACTTTAACTCTTTACTTCACATATTTCTAATCTGATAAAAGATAAATAAAAAGATGATACATTTTAAGGCATCATCCCTTAGAATATTATACTGGATGACTTTTAACCTTAAAGTTTATTCTTGATTCATTGCACTTTCATCGATATAAGCAACTTCCCATAAATGACCGTCTAAATCCTGAAACCCCCTTATATACATAATCCCATGATCTTGAGGGTCACTAAAAGATTTACCACCAGATGACAATGCCTTATTTACTATCTCATCCACTTGATCCCTACTTTCAGCTGAAAAGCTGAGAATTGCTTCGGCAGAAGTAGTAGTATCCACTATTTCCTTCTTACTAAATCCTTTGAAACGTTCCTCAATCATTATCATAGCAAAGATATTCTCACTGATGATCATACAAGATGTGGTCTCATCGGAGAATTGTGGGTTGAACTCAAAACCAAGTTCCTTGAAAAAATTGGTGGACTTGTTTACGTCTTTTACAGATAAATTGATAAAGATATTTTTGGATGTGAATGCCATTTTTATTACCTCCTGTGAAAAATTTGCGATTTTATTTTTTTTAGAGTTCTTTTCTATAACCAAAAAACACGTATCCACTCAGACATAACTGAATAATACTCAAAGCTAATAACGGATTCGTCACGATATACGTTTCACCTACTATAATTCGCTGAAAGTTCAATCCGATGAAGAAAACAGCTCCCATAATGGCAGATGCATACCACGAACTGTTATTCCTTTTTTTAAAACTACATACCGCCGCCGTGATATTGCCAAGTCCGAATATGACAATCGCTAGGATCCCAGGTACCACCCAACTATCAAAAGGAAGCGTAGAGGACCAGCTATCCGGATATTCCTCAGCGAAAATTCCATGGCTTGAACTTACCATCTGCACACCTATCCAAATCGCGCCTGTCGCCAAAAACAAATCATAAATGCCCAACATCCTTGCTCTTATTGTTAGCTTCATCTTTTTCCCCCCATAGTTTTCTTAAAAACCTTCTGCGCTATTCAACAATCTGGCCCTATAATGAAAATAGGCGCTTAGTATTGTTTTTAATATCTACAATAATATTATCTTTGTTTGATTTGGATGCCTCAGTTGAATTTGTACAAGCTGACAAAAAAATAATTAGTAAAATTGAAATTGGTAAAAGAAATATTCTCTTCATAAACCCATCGCCGGTGAAATATTTTCATCCCTTTTTTTGGACTTACTTAGAAGTATTTAAGAAAGCCACTTTTTTACCCCGTTGAAAAGAATTGTATTTTATTCGTTTATACTTAATACCTAGATTAAGGATACATAGAAATTCTATGTATTATTTCATTGTAATTTATTTCTAATTTTTATTCAACTTATATTAAACTAAACTGCTTCCTTACTTTAAGTACAAGAGTTTCACAAACTCGCCTAAACTTTCACCTAGATATCTAGGTGTTATTCAACAATCTGGCCTTTTCATGAAGAAAGACGATTTCCTTATTTCAGAAAAGCGCCCGTTCGTAATATAAGTTTAGCCAGTTTTTACTGGTTGAACTTTTTTTATTTGGTTTTATTATAGCGGTAGTCGGAGTAGAACGTAGCGTCCGTGGGACTTGATCCCGTCCGCAAAACTGTTCACTCCCTACTTGTATAAGCATGTTTCAGGCTGGTTGGGACAATGATCCCGTTTAACAAGCGAACCTATGATAGTACAAGCTAGGGACAACCGACTAATCTTAATTTCTAAGGAGGAGATGATGATGAATCCAGTAGTAGGTCTGGATGTTTCTAAAGGGGAAAGTCAGGTACAAGCATTCTTGGATAAGGGTCAACCTTTTCGTAAAAGTTTTAGTGTAAAGCATACAGTTGAGGGCTTTGAGAATTTATTAGGATTCTTAAAAGAGATTGAAAGAGTAGCTGATGGTAAGCAACCTTCGGTTATCTTAGAATCAACAGGACATTACCACTCTCCTGTTATTCAATTTTTGGAGTAACAGCAATATGTTTATATTATTGTGAATCCCCTTATCTCTCATCGAGCAAGGAGCGCAAGTTTAAGAAAGGTAAAAACAGACGCTGTCGATGCCTATCTTCTTTGCGAACTGTACTACAAAGAAGAAATTGAGCCGTATAAGAAAAGAGGTATTCAACTCTTAAACCTTCGTAATCTTACAAGGCAACAAGAGACAATATCAGGTATCTCTACACAAACCAAGGTACAGCTTCTAACAGTGCTAGATCAAGTATTTCCTGAATATAGAGGTGTCTTTGGTAATTTATATTCAAAAGTCTCTTTACAGACTCTTTCCTTATTTCCTACTTCTGAATATGTACTAAATACTACCGAATCCATATTAACTGACAAGATTGTATCGTTATGTACCAGACGTTCAGAAAAGTGGGCAAAAGAAAAAGCACAAAAACTTATTGAGGCTGCACTACGAAATCCATTTCAAAACAAATTGTATGAAAGCCATATCTTTAACCTAAAGATGTTAATTACCATCGTTCTTCAATATCAAGAGCATCTATCACAACTAGAAACTGAAATAGATGCCCTCGCTAAAGAAATTGAAGAATATAAGATTATCCAGTCTATCCCTGGTATCGGAGAAAAGATTGCGGCAACAATCATTTCCGAAGTTGGAGAAATAGATCGGTTTAATCACCCTAAAAAGAGTTGCCTTTGCAGGAATAGATCCTAGTGTTTACTCTTCTGGAAGGTTTACAGCGACCAACAATCGCATAACGAAAAGAGGATCTAGAAGGTTAAGGCAAGCATTATATATGGCTGTGTACTGTGGAATTCGAGATGCCCGTAAACAAAAGACGAGCGATACCGTTATACCTCGAAACAAAAAATTAAGAGAGTTTTACGATAAAAAACGCGATGAAGGTAAACCCTATAGAGTAGCGATAATTGCTTGTGTTAATAAGCTTTTACACTTGATTTATGCACTTTTAAAGAACAAAACCACTTTCCAAGAGTTGGCTTAAAAACTATATTTAACAACATAAAACAAAACCTTCCAATAATGAAAATCAGGAAGGTTATTTTGCATGCTCATTTTTAGTATATCATCTAATTTTTCATTTTTTTATTGAAAAATGTTGACAACTATTAGCTGGTTTTGTTGAATAATAAAACCAAACAAAAATAAATCCATACTTTCTACAAGTTAAAATCAAAGCTTTCTCCTATTCCTTTTTCAATTGCCTTTTGGTATACATTCCAAGCAACAACAAGATCTTGAAATGCCAAACCAACGGAACCAAACACCGTTATTTCCTCTGGACTAGTGCGTCCAGATCGATATCCGGCAAGAACTTCTCCTAGTTCATAGGGATCTACATCCTTTCTTGTCAGACCAGCTCCACCAATAGCACCCATTTTTTCAGAAAGATCAATGTCATCACAAATAAAAACCGATTGTTGGATAAGTTCGGCGCTGATCTCACATTTTCCAGGTTGATCTGCCCCCAGGGTAGTTATATGTGTACCCGGCTGTATCATTTTAGGAAAAAGAAAAGGTTCTTCAGACCAAGTTGCAGAAATAATAATCTCTGCTTGTTTAGTAACTTCTTCTAAACTTTCAGAAGCAAACACAGGGATATTTAGTTCCGTTCTCATTTTATCGGCGAACAAACGGGCCTTTTCCGGAATTAGATCAAAAGCATACACCTTTGAGATGCTACGAAAATATGTTAATGATCTTAATTGTAACTCTCCTTGGACTCCACAACCGATGATTGTAACTCTACTAGCATTCGAATGTGAAAGTATATGTGTACCAAGTGCTCCAGAGAGACCGGTTCGAACAGCTGTTAAATAAGGTGAATCCATAATTGAAAGCAAATCACCATTATTTAAATCATGAAGATGAATTACTCCTTTAATAGATGGTGATTGATTTTGAAACTTAGCGTGAACCTTCACGGTATATGCGGGTATTTCGTTTAACAAACCAGGAAAAATAATCATTGAACTTGAATAATCGTTCGGGAGTGGTGAATTTGCACGTTGTCCATCAATGTTTCTCATTATGGAGTACTTTTCAAATCCTTCTTTTAATTCAGGAATTAGTTCCTGTGGGGAGAGTAGGCCTTTTATATCCGTATTTTTTAATAGTAAAGTCATTTATCTCATCCTTCCTTGGTTGGTTCCCTTCACTATTCTATAATTTGGCCCGATTCATTAAGAAAGGCACATTTCTTGGTCTAGAAATGCGCCCGATT
>NZ_JBALPC010000013.1:0-28991 GCF_036965225.1 Bacillus sp. JJ1474
ACGGACATATCAAGGGAAGTAGTCGTACAAAAAGTCCAAGCAGATCAGGGATATTCTGCTTTGTACGAAGAATTTTCTGTTCTGTCCTAATTTTCTGCTATTTAATCCAAAAACTCCTTTCTCCTGTTTTTAATAGGTAAAATAATTTTATATAGTGGGAGAGGGTTGGGAGAATGAATAAGGGGTATGAACGTATAAAAAACACTAGTTTACAAGATCGTGTTGTCACACCTGAGGAAGCGGCATCATGGATTCAAGATGGCATGACTCTTGGTTTAAGCGGCTTTACACGTGCGGGGGACGTGAAAGCGGTACCATTTGCTTTAATAGAAAGAGCCAAAACTGAAAACTTCAAAGTAAATGTATATACAGGGGCTTCTTTAGGTTCTGATGTTGATAAATTGTTTGCAGAGGCTGGGATCATTAATAAGCGTTTGCCTTTCCAAGCTGATCCAACGATGAGAAGTGGAATTAATCAAGGGGACTTCTTATTCGTTGACCAGCATTTGTCACACACTGCAGAGTTAATTCGAGCAAATGTAATGGATCCTATTGATTTCGCTATTTTGGAAGCGGTTTCGATTTCGGAGGATGGACAAATTATACCAACTACATCAATCGGAAATTCATTAACCTTTGCACAGCATGCTAAATCCATTATTGTAGAAATCAATCTTGCGCAAACACCAGAATTAGAAGGCTTGCATGATTTATTTGCACCTGGAAGGCAAGGGGAAAGAGAGCCTATTCCACTAACGAAGGCGGATGACCGTATTGGGTCGACAGGCATAAAAGTAGATATCGAGAAGATAAAAGGCATTGTCTTTACAAATCAGGATGATTCTCCTTCAACAATAGTCCCGCCAGATGAGGAAACAAAAGTGATGGCCGGGCATTTACTGGAATTTCTCCGTAAAGAAATAGCAGCCGGGAGATTAACTGAAAAGCTTGCTCCATTGCAATCTGGAATAGGCTCCGTTGCCAATGCGGTTCTTCATGGAATGCTAGATTCAGAGTTTGAGGACTTGGAAGTGTATTCGGAAGTATTGCAGGACGCCGTTTTTGATTTAATGGATGCAGGAAAGGTCCGTTTTGCCTCCTGCTGTTCCATCACATTATCTGAATCAAAAATGAAGCAAGTTTTCTCAAACTTTGATCAGTATCGCGACCGAATTTTGATGAGACCACAAGAAATATCGAATCATCCAGAAATTATCCGCAGACTCGGATTGATTTCAATAAATACAGCTTTGGAATTAGATATTTACGGAAATGTAAACTCCACACATGTACTTGGAACGAAAATGATGAACGGAATTGGAGGTTCTGGTGACTTTGCTAGAAATGCTCGTCTAGCGATTTTTGTGACAAAGTCCATTGCGAAAGATGGTAAAATCTCTAGTATCGTTCCGTTCGCATCCCATGTTGACCATACAGAGCATGATGTTGACGTGATTGTAACAGAGCAAGGCTATGCGGACCTCCGCGGGCTAGCTCCTAGACAGCGTGTCGAATTAATTATTGAAAACTGCGCTCATCCGATGTATCGCGAGCAGCTTCGGGAATATTATCATGAAGCCTTAACAAGAGGCGGCCACACACCTCATGTATTAGAAAAAGCACTTTCTTGGCATTCGGATTTTGCGAAGAATGGAACGATGCTGAAGGCTTTAGTAGAATGTAAATAGATGTGAACTCTAGGTAGATTTTTACCTAGAGTTTTTTTATAGTTTTTGGTCTAATTCTAGCAGCCATCCAATATTTTATATAGAGGTTACAAAGTGTGTAACAAATACTATATGAAAATAGGTGATCCAAAAATGTTTGCTGTTCATTTTTTTGAAAACAAAAATAAGTTACTGTGCCAGCTGCTTAAACGTGTTCCAACAGAAGGTGAGGAACTACACATTAAAGGCCGTAAAGGAAAAATTGTCAGTGTTAAAAATGTAGATGAAAAAAATATAAATGTACAAATAATCTTAGAAACGGTTAAAAAGAATAAACCTGTAGTAGATAATTCGAAAAAGAAGAAAAGGTAGTTAGGCTAGTAGGTACTAAATCCTTAATTGGAAATAGTACCTATTTTTTCATTTGTAATAATGGAAGCAAATGCTATTTAGCATTAAATAATTATTGAAATTTCTGATAATAAATAATATTATGAATATAGCGGCGTCGACAGCCGACACAAGACAGACTAAATAGTAAGGAGACACTTATTGTGGATCAAAATTCACTAGAAAGGGCTCTTCCATTTTATGAGCAGATTCAGCAAACCATTAAAAAGGGGATTTGGGAAGGAATTTACAAGCCGGGTGATAGAATGTACGAATCACAATTAGCGAAACAATTCGCAATAAGCAGAAGTCCAGTTCGCGAAGCTATACGGGCATTAATTAATGAAGGATTACTCATAATGGATGACAAATCACAAATAATCGTTTATAAGCCTTCGTTACAAGATGTCCAAGATATTTATGATTGCCGGCTCGCCCTTGAATCAAAAGCCGTAGCTCTAGCAGCAGTGAGGGCATCTGAAGCACAAATAAATGAGCTAGAAAGCATTTTGTTAGAAACTGAAGAGGCCATTAATAGAAAGGAGAAAGAGGAGATTGTAGCATGCAACTCTGGATTTCATGAGCTAATCATTCATATTAGCGGGAATTTACGATTAAAAAAGCTAGTCAATGAGCTTCATTCCTTAACACACTATTATAGGTTACTAAATCTTGAAGGGGCTAACCGAGCTGAAACAATTTTAAATGGACACAGGCAAATTTTCGAAGCAATTAAAGAAAGAAATTCAGAAAAGGCAGCAAAAAGATTAATAGAACATACAAAAGAAGATCTTGAAAACTTAGTTCAGCTTATTAAAGAAAAGGAGAGATAAGATGAGAATTGTAGATGCGGAAGTGCTGACAGAAAGTGTAGCAAAGCTTTGCTGGGAAGCATGCTACTATTTGCCCGAGGATGTATTGGCAGGATTCAGACAGGCTGAAAAAACCGAAGCTTCTCCAATAGGGAAATCTATTCTGCAACAGCTGCTAGAAAACGCAGAAGAGGCAAAAACGAATCATATGCCGTATTGCCATGATACAGGCATGGCCGTTGTGTTCGTGGAGATGGGACAGGACGTGCATATAACTGGAGGAAATTATCTTGATGCTATACAGGAAGGTGTGCGTACAGGCTATAGAGAAGGCTATCTGCGAAAATCAGTAGTTGGAGACCCATTATTACGTGTAAATACAGGAGACAATACCCCCGCCGTTGTACATACAGAAATTGTTCCAGGGGATCAAATTAAGATTACAGTCCTGCCAAAAGGCGGAGGCAGTGAAAATATGAGTGCTATGAAATTTTTATTGCCTGGTGAAGGTGCCGAGGGAGTTAAGAATTTTGTTATACAGACCATTAAAGAGGCTGGGGGAAAAGCGTGTCCGCCCGTTGTGGTCGGAGTAGGAATTGGCGGAAGCTTTGATAAAGTAACGTCACTTGCGAAACATGCTGTTCTCAGAGAGGTGGGTGTTCATAATCCAGAACCTCATATCGCAAAGCTTGAAGCAGAATTGCTAGAGGCAATTAATAACACCGGAATCGGCCCTCAAGGCCTTGGCGGTACAAGCACAGCTCTATGGGTGCCGATTGAAACATATGCATGCCATATTACAGCACTGCCTGTTGCTGTAAATATTCAATGTCATGCTGCGCGGAAAAAATCTGTGGTCATTTAATCGTATTTTTCAAGATATTGGAGGGATGGAAGAAATGACGGAGTACCGACTGAAAACACCCATCAGTAAGGCAGATGTTGAAAACCTAAAAATAGGAGATACGGTTCTGCTATCAGGAACGATTTATATGGCTAGAGATGCAGCTCATAAAAGGATGGTTGAGCTGCTCGAAAAAGACGAACCATTGCCAGTAGATTTAAAAGGTGAAGTTATTTTTTATGCAGGCCCTTGTCCGCCTAAGCCCGGCCAAGTGATAGGACCCGTTGCACCGACTACAGCATTCAGAATGGATCCGTACGCACCGGCTATGTATGAATACGGAGTAGTTGGAACAATCGGAAAAGGCCCGAGGAGAGATATGGTAAAGGAAGCCTGTCAGCAGTATGGGGCTATTTCCTTTGCAGCCATTGGCGGCTTATCTACTATTTTGAGCAGAAGAATTAAGGCAGAAGTGGTTGTTGCCTATGAAGATCTTGGCCCTGAAGCTATTCGGAGATTGGAAGTAGAGGATTTTCCACTACTCGTAGCTTATGATTCACATGGCGGTGATTTGTATGAGCAGGAAATAGCCAAATATGAAAATTATCATCAAAAAACAAATAAGGGAGCTGTGTGAAAATGAGAAAATATGAAATAGCCGTAATACCTGGGGATGGAATTGGGAAAGAGGTAGTGCCGGTTTCATTAAAGGTTCTAGATACAGTAGCTGAGGTTCATGGAGGATTGAAATTTGAGTATCAAGAATTCCCATGGAGCTGTGATTACTATATGGAACATGGAAAAATGATGCCTGATGATGGATTGAAAACACTTGCAAACTTTGATTCTATTTTTCTAGGGGCCATTGGCAACCCTGCAATCATTGCGGACCACGTGTCTTTATGGGGCCTTCTCATTAAAATTAGAAGAGAATTCGAGCAATCCATTAATATTCGCCCAGCCAAATATTTTAAAGGGCTAAGGTCTCCGCTCGTTAATCCTAACGATTTTGATCTGATTGTCGTTAGAGAAAATAGTGAGGGAGAATATAGTGAGGTAGGGGGAAGAATTCATAAAGGGGAAGATGAACTGGCCATTCAAAATGCTGTCTTTACTAGAAAAGGGACAGAACGTGCGATGAGGTATGCCTTTGAGCTAGCGAAAAAAAGAAGGGGGCATGTGACTTCTGCAACGAAATCCAATGGAATCTTTCACTCTATGCCTTTTTGGGATGAGGTTTTTAAAGATGTTAAATCGGATTATGCTGATATTAAAACAGATTCGTTCCATATTGATGCATTAGCAGCCTTTTTTGTTACGAGACCACAAATATTTGATGTGATTGTCGCAAGTAATTTATTTGGAGATATATTAACAGACATTGGCGGGGCAATTATGGGAAGCATTGGAATTGCTCCGGCTGCGAATATTAATTTAAACGGAAAGTACCCATCGATGTTTGAGCCTGTTCATGGATCAGCTCCTGATATTTATGGAAAAGGAATTTCGAATCCAATTGGACAAATCTGGACGGCAAAAATGATGCTTGATCATTTTGGAGAAGTTGAGTTAGGGAAAAAGCTCCTAGATGTGTTGGAAGATGTAACGAATGATGGCATTAAAACACCGGATATTGGAGGAACTGCTTCAACTGTCGAGGTTGGGGATGAAATCTGTAGAAGGTTAAAGAAGGCAGTGTCTGTTTAAGCAAAAATAATTCAAGATAATCCTGACGAATAGGTTGGGATTATTTTTATTTTAGGGAAAACAGTTAAAATTTGTTCACAAAAGAAAAACCGCAGTTCACGTCTGCGGTTTTTTTATTTTTATTAATAAATGATTATCTGCTCTCGGCGTCTTTAATAATATCAGCGCCAATTATTTCAGCATATTCTTGGTAAACCGGCTCTAGTACTTTCTTAAATGCGTCAATTTCTTCTGCAGATAATTCATTGATTTCAACTAAGCCATTAGATTTAAGTTTGGCTAAAGCATCATCATTTAATTTTGCTGCAGATTCCCTTGCAATCTTAGTTGCTTCATCTACACCTTTTTGAACAACAGCTAACGTTTCATCGTTAAGGCTGTTCCAGAATTTCGTATTTGTTAATAATGCATAGTCAACACGAGTGTGACCCATGATTGTCATATATTTTTGTACTTCATCAAACTTCTTTGATTCAATATTACTGAATGTATTTTCTTGTCCATCAACCGTTCCTTGCTGCAGGGCAGTGTAAAGCTCCGCAAATGGGATGGAAGTTGAACCTGCTCCTAATTTAGTATAAATAGCCTCGAGTAATTGACCACCTTGTGTACGAATTTTCATTCCCTGAAGGTCTTCCGGCTTACTTATCGGATGTTTATCATTTGTCATATGTTTGGCGCCATTTGGCCAGAAAGCACTACCGAGAACACCGTCTTTTTCTAGACGTTTAAAAATCTCTTGTCCTTTTTCTCCATCCCAGAATGCTTCTGCTGCTTCATCACTTTCGAATAAAAACGGCATAGCTGGAATATTAAAGCCAGGGTCGTTACCAACAAGCTTAGACATATCAGGGATAATAAATTGAACGTTATCTGCAACTAAGTTCTGATATTCATCTTTATCACCGAACAATGAGCTGTTAGGATATACTTGGACTTTGATTTTTCCGCCTGATTCAGCTTCAATAACTTCTTTCATTTTCATTGCACCATGATGCTTTGGTGTGTTTTCAGCAACAACGTGTGAAATTTTAATGGTTATTTCTTGTACTCCGCTCTCTTTATTCTCAGTTCCTTCCGCTGTCCCTTCAGAATTACCTTCTGTTTTTTGCGTGGATGAACCGCTGCTACACGCTGCTAGACCGAACACGAATACTAGGGTCAGAGCTGCCAGTAACATTTTTCTCACTTTCTTCATTGGAAATCCCCCTTTTTAATAAATAGGATGAAACGAATCTGTTAATCTCTGTGTGGTCGGCATTTTTTTCAAGAGCTTTACTTGCCTCATCAAATTTTTCAAAGACAAGCTGTGGTATAGAAGTGGCTGCTTGAGCATCTATAAATAATTGCTTTGCCATTTCTACATCCTTTCTCAATAAATCGAGAGCAAATCCAGAGTTGTATTCCTCATTTAAGATGAAATTAGGAAACTTATACTCAGTAGAACCGCTTCTGCCAGTACTATGATTGATGACATGAATAGCCTGTTCAGGTTGAACGTCAAATGCTTCCAATAATTGAACAGCTTCACAAGACGCTAGAAGATGTGTTGCGGATAGGTAATTATTAATAGCTTTCATTAAATGTCCGCTGCCTACTGGACCTATATGAAAAAGATTACTCCCTAAGACACTTAATAAACGCTTACATTTTTCGAATTGTTCTGAAGTTCCTCCTGCCATTACTGTTAGGGAGCCATCAATTGCTTTTTTTACTCCACCGCTAACCGGAGCATCAATAAAGCAAATACGATGGGAATCTAATCTTTCACTATTTTTCCTTGTTTCGGCAGGGTACGAGCTGCTCATATCAATAATCATAAGAGGGTCTTGGTGCATATTTTTTTCAGCGGTGTACGCTTCAAGTATTTCCTGCAAAACCTTGTTAACGATCGTAGAGGAGGGAAGCATGAGGAGAATAAACTGGACATTGTGAACCCAGTCCTCTATTTTTCCGATGTTTCCACCGAAGGATTGAAATTCAAGTTTAGCTGCTTGGTCTATATCTATTCCAAAAACGTTATAGCCTTTTTTTAATAGATTTTTAGCCATAGGCAAACCCATTTTGCCTAGCCCTATAAAACCTACGCTTTCACTCATGAAGGAAATACTCCCTCAAGCTCTTTATGTAAAGAGCCAATCCGTGGATGTGCCCTTCCACTTGCGGTTACAACTGCCGCAATAACAATTTCATCATTTCTTGGCGCATCTGGTATTCTTGTTTCAAAGGTCATATGATGGCTCCTGATTTTTGCATCCATCTTATGCTTGATGGCTAAGTCAAGAGTGGAACCTGCATTCCCTCTTTTTTCTGCGGAAGGAAGTAGAGTTTCAGCACTTCCGCAAAGCGATCGAAATGGATTCCCGAAAGTGAGCGTATGAATAATTGCTGAACCATGCTCTATTTCTCCATCTAAACCAACGAGTGCCCCTTTTCCGTATGCTTCAACTTCTTCTCCAGTAATCCCTAATGCTTCCATAGCCTTTTTAGGTAAAATTTCTCCTAGCTTTTCAGAGTAAGTTTTAATTAAAGGAAGAAGATCTTCTTCATACCTTCCTGCATAAGGATTTTTGATTACAGCCAAGGCAGCTGCAATGCGTACCGGAATTTCTGCCTTTTTGAATCCCTCGATAAATGTTTCTTCCTGGATCGTGACAATCTTTCTAATTTCTAAATCCACAAGCCAACCTCCTTATAAAAAATTGGATACAAATTAATGTACGATCAGATATTTCTATTGATGCTGAAAATATTATAACAAACATATTAAATATTGTGAATATAGAAAATTAAATAAAAATATTGAATTTTCTATTTATTTTTCTGTTCATATCTAGTATATTGAAAAATAGAATGAAATAAAGATTGGATACAATCTAAAAAAAGGAGTTGATTTGTATGAAACTCTTGAAATGGCTTGATCGCATCGAAGAAGGAGCAGCTGGGGTGCTATTTGTTGGAGGGGTATTGGTAAGTTTGTATGGTGTATTTATGAGATATGTGGTGAATGCACCGCCAGCTTGGATTACGGAGGTTTTTGAGTTTTTACTAGTATGGGCAATTTTCTTAGGTTTTGGAATGGCTTTAAAAGATAAAAGACATATTCAAGTGGAGCTTTTGTTTGATTCATTACCTTTTGGAATGAAAAAAGTAGTTGCAACAATCGCTAATATTATTGGTGGATTCTTTTCATTTTTCCTGGCCTATTCGTCATTAGAATTGATTACGCTTTCAAAGGAACAGGGAATGACAACGATTGATGTAGGGATTCCGATTTGGATAACCTATCTCGTTCTTCCTATTGGAATGGGATTGCTTGGACTTTACTTCATAATTAACGCATATCGCGCAATGAAGGGTGATAAGCGTGAACTGGCAGGAGAAATTGAAATGCTTTATGAAGAAATGAAGGAATCAGCGAATAATCCAGGTGACAAGGGGGTAGGGGCATGAGTCCGGTCTTAGTCCTATTTCTAGTATTTGCCATTCTTTGTTTAATCAGAGTACCGATAGCGATCAGTTTAGGGCTTTCAAGTATAGTAGCATTGTCAATGATTGATTTTACACTATATACTGTCATTCAAAAAATGTTTAACTCCTTAAATTCAGCGACCTTAATGGCGATACCAGGCTTCGTTTTTGCCGGTATTATCATGTCAAAGGGCGGTATCTCGTATCATTTAATTGAAGCATTAAAATCATGGGTTGGTCATATTCGGGGCGGTTTAGCAGTTGTTACGATTCTTGCTTGTATGATTTTTGCTGCTATTTCAGGCTCCAGCCCAGCGACAGCTGCTGCGATAGGCAGTATCATGATTCCTGGAATGATTAAAGCGGGCTATAGCAAACGATATGCTATGGGGTTAGTAGCAGCGGCAGGAACGCTCGGAATTTTGATTCCCCCATCTATTCCATTGATCATTTACGCATCGGTAGCAGAGGAATCTGTAGGAAAGCTGTTTGCTGCAGGGGTTCTTCCAGGTCTTATGTTAGGTGGAATCTTGCTAGTGTCAGCAATTGTTAATGCAAGAATTAATAATTATGGACAATTGCCGAAAGAGCCGATGGATGTAAGGTGGAAAAAATCATATAAAGCGATTTGGGGCTTTTTGTTGCCAGTTATTATTCTTGGCGGAATTTACTCGGGGATTGTAACACCAACCGAGGCTGCATTCGTTTCCTGTTTATATGGAGTCATTGTTTCTGTATTTATATATAAGGAGATGACATTCCCTAAATTTAGAGAAATTTTAAAGGAATCAATAAATATTACAGCTATGATCTTTCTAGTCATTGCCTCCGCGATGATTTTTGGAATGTTCTTAACGACTGAACAAGTACCGCAAAATTTTGCTGCTTGGATTGAGGAAAGCTCTTCTAATAAATGGATATTCATGATTGGCGTCAATCTCATGTTCTTTGTACTAGGCATGTTCTTAGAAGCAGTAGCGATTATTTTGATAACTTTGCCTATTTTACTTCCTGTCCTTGTGATATTTGACATTAATATCATCCATTTTGCGATTATTATGACAATTAATATGGAAATTGCAATGATTACTCCTCCAGTCGGATTAAATTTATTCGTAGTCAGTGGAATCACTCGAGAAAAGGTTGGGGAGGTCGTAAAAGGTGTTGCCCCATTCTTTGTCCTTATGGTCGTTGCTTTAATATTGGTCGTTATTTTCCCGCAAATTTCTTTATTTCTAGCAAAATAAATAAAGTGTGTTGTCGATGAGGGGTTCTTTCATGAAACAGTCAAATGATTTTCTTACATTGCAGGAAAAAGTGACAGCAATGATAAGGGAAGCCATTTTTACACAGCAATTTAAGCCTGGAGAAAGATTAATCCAGGATGAATTGGCAACAAAGCTTGGTGTAAGCAGAATGCCGGTGAGGGAGGCATTGCGTTGCCTTGAAAGGGAAGGGCTAGTGATATTTTTTCCTCACAAAGGGGCACAGGTTATTGGAGTTAGTAATGAGGATATTGAAGAGCTTTATTATTTAAGATCTTTATTAGAAGGAATTACTGTGCAAAAATCAATGAATTTTTTAACGAAAAAGGATAAAGCGGAACTCCAAACACTTGTCGAGTCCATGGATCATGATATTGAAACGAACAATATGGACTCTTACATGAACCATAATCAGCAGTTTCACTCATTATTGCAAAAAGGTTGTAAGTGGAAAAAGATAAAAATCCTTACCAAGGAATTAATTGAGGGATATCCGGCGTACGTTCCAATATTAATCCCAAATACTGTCGTAGTTTCTAATCAGGAGCATAAAAATATGCTTAAGGCTTTAGATGAGAATGATCCAATAAAATTAAGATTATTGGTCGAAAATCACATTATGAGGGCTGGAAATAAGCTCCTGGAATTTATAGAAGATTAATTGAACCCATTACGGTAGAGCTAATTTTTCATAGCTCTGCCAACTTTTTATAAAAAATTTGGATCCAATATCCATAAAGGGAGAAAGTTATATGAAAATAAAGCGATCCTACTTATTTGTTCCTGCAACTTCTGAAAAAATGATGGGCAAGGCAATTGCCAGTGAAGCTGATTGTGTGATTTTTGATTTAGAGGATGCAGTGGCAATTAGTGAAAAAGATATTGCAAGAGAAAGAGTAAAAAATTTCCTTATTAATAACCCGCAAGAAAAGGATATTTATGTTCGGATCAATGATATTACAACTCCTTTATGGAGAGCGGATGTTGAGGCTGCTGTTGACGCAGGTGTAGCAGGAATTATTGTGCCCAAATCAGAAAATGGCAGTAACATGAAGGTCATATGTCAAACAGTGATTGAACGCTTTGAAAGATTGGAAAAAGCTGAATGTCCATTTGAGGTATTGCCGCTTATTGAAACCGCAAAGGGGGTTCATTTTGCTTTTGATATCGCAAATGCGCATCATTTCATTCCACGGCTAGTATTTGGTTCGATTGATTACTGTCTCGATCTTGATTGTGAATTGACAGCCAGCGGCGAGGAACTCATTTATGCAAGATCCCAAATTGTCAATGCATCAAGAGCAGCAGGAATCGGAAATCCGGTAGATGCAGTATATCCAGATTTAGCAAATGATGAAGGATTAACTAATGAGGCTGTTCGTGCAAGAAGATCTGGGTTTAAAGCAAAGTTAGCCATCCATCCAAAGCAGCTTGAATCTATTCACCGAGTTTTCACTCCAGAGTCAGAGGAGATAGAAGAAGCAATGGAAATTGTGAAGGCATTTGAGGAAGCAGAACTGAAGGGAATAGCCTCAATTTCAGTTAGAAATAAACTAGTAGACTACCCTGTTTATAAGAAAGCAAAAGGTCTATTACAGTATTCGGGTAAATAAAGTCATTAGGAGGCAATGATTTCGATGATAACTAACGAATTAGTATCCCATATTAAACAAACAAACTATGAAGATATTAGCGAAAATGCCATTTATGAAACAAAACGAAGTCTTCTGAATTGGCTGGGTGTAGCAATTGGAGCAGCTAACCATGAATCGATGGATAAAGTGCTAGCTGTTTCGAAAATGATGGAAAGTACTCCTCAGGCAACTATTTTAGGAAGAAACGAAAAAACGGATATGCTGTTTGCTGCATTATTAAATGGAATGTCATCACATATATTTGATTTCGATGATACGCTGCTGGAAACAGTCCTTCACCCATCTGCACCTGTTTTTCCTGCTATTTTAGCTTTTGCCGAGCACCATAAAAGAACAGGGAAAGAGGTATTAGAGGCATTTATCATTGGCTGCGAGGTTCAAGCAAGATTAGCAAAAGCCATTTATCCATCCCATTATTGGAGGGGCTGGCATATCACTGGAAGTGTCGGGGGAATTGGAGCAGCTGTTGCTATATGCAAACTACTCGGTCTTGATGAGGAAAAAACAGCCTATGCCATTGGAATTGCCGCAACTGACCCAACTGGTTTAAGGGAAATGTTTGGAACGATGACTAAACCTTATCACCCAGGAAAAGCCGCCATGAATGGAATGCTCGCCGCACTTATTGCAGGAGAAGGGTTTACAAGCTCAACAAAGGCTTTAGAGGCTGAACGGGGCTTTATTCATGTATTGTCGGAAGAAAATAAACTAGAGCTTCTAACTGAAGGATGGGGGCAATCATGGGAAATTGAAAAGAACTCCTATAAACCATTTGCAAGCGGAATCGTAACACACCCAGCTATCGATGGAATCATCAACATTCAGAGGGAACACCAGTTACAGGCAGAGGAAGTTGCATCCATTAGTCTTACCGGCCATCCACTCGTAAAAGAGTTAACAGGAAAAACAGAAATTATGACAGGTCTTGAAGGGAAGTTCAGTGTTTTCCACTGTGTCGCTGCAGGATTTCTAAATTTAAAGGCAAGTGTTCATGAGTTTTCAGATGAATTTGTAAATGATCCAAAGATTAAAGAGCTTAGGTCAAAAATCGCGCTTACGATTGATGAAAAAATGAAGGAAGATCAAGCCATAGTCACAGTCACCCTGATAGATGGACGTGAGATTGGGTATTTTGTAGAGCATGCCATTGGCAGTATGGATGTTCCGATGACTGATCAGCAACTAAAGGATAAGTTTTTGGATGTAACAGGAAGGATCATAAGTGAAGAATCTAAGAACAGGCTAATTGATTACGTATATCGATTTGAAGAATTAGATGATTTAAGTGAATTTATTAAACAATGCAAGCCTTCAAAAATAAGTAATCCTATTTATTAGGGAGTAGAACATGAAATAAGCTCATAGCTTTTTCAATGAAAGTGGGAGAGTAGTATGGGTTCTCCAAATGCAAAAAGAAAAGTACATGTAGTTCCAAGTTCAAAACAATCTAGTTCAATTCCCATTGATAGGTCAAAGGTCTTTACGCTTGTTTTAGGCGTTATTATCATGGCCGCTATTTATTTCATACTCCCGGAAAATTATAGTGACACAGCAAAAATCATGCTTGGGCTTTTAGGTATGAGTGTTCTCTATTGGACGTTTGAACCTGTTCCATTAGGAGTGACAGCCGTCCTATTGCTTATCTTAATGACGGTTTTTGAGATTGTCCCAAAAGAAGTGGTATATAGCGGATTTTCATCCCCTGCCGTATTTCTGATTATCGGTGGGATGATGCTTGCGATCGGGGTTAATGACACCCCTCTCGCCAAAAGACTCGCCTATTTTATCCTGGCGAAATGGGGAGGAACGGC
Source organism: Bacillus sp. JJ1474 (assembly GCF_036965225.1). NCBI lineage: Bacteria > Bacillati > Bacillota > Bacilli > Caryophanales > Bacillaceae > Bacillus > Bacillus sp. JJ1474. The sequence continues at coordinate 13,623 of NZ_JBALPC010000013.1, forward strand.
AAAAGGATTAGTAGGAAGTATTATTATCATTCCGCAAATTCAGGCTTTCTTTATACCTGCTGTAGCTGTTAGAGCAACCCTTCTTATTCCAGTTGCAATGATGACTCTCGACACAATAGAGGTAAAGGAAAATGGGAATCTGCGGAAAATGATTATGTTAGCCGTAGCTTTTGGAGGGACAATCAGCGGGACTGTTGTCATGACTGCAGCCATTGGCAATATTTTAACTGTTGAGTTATTAAAAGAATTCCTCGGAATTCAAATAACTTATTTTCAATGGTTCCTGTACACAGTACCAATTTGGCTCCTGCTTATTCCGGTAGTTTGGTTCGTTCTATTAAAAAGCTTTGCATTGCAGCCAGAAAATAAGGATTTTCCACATGTGAAGGAAGAAATGAAAAAGAAATTAGATGAGCTTGGAAGCTTAAATGTTCAAGAAAAAAAATGCATCGCGATTCTCATTTTAATTGTAGGGTTATGGTTTACAGAGCCTTTTCACGGATTGCATCCTAGCATCCCAGCACTTTTAGGGGCAATTTTAATGGCTTTCCCAGGAATTGGCTGCTCAAAGTGGGAAAGTATGGTGAAAATAAATTTCGATACCATTTTACTCATGGGGGTTACTTTATCTTTAGGATATGCATTTAATCATTCGGGAGCAACCGAATTGATTGGCGGCAGTTTAACAGCTGGCTGGTTCATTGATCTCCTTCGCTCGCCTATTTTAGCTGTTTTTTCTGTCTTAGTCATTACACAAGTTTTACATTTAGTCGTTGCCAACGTATCGACAGCTGTGGTGATTCTCATTCCAATATTTATAGGGCTAGCAACAACAGCTGGTGCAGATCCTGTTTTAATCTGTGTCACTGCTTCACTTGCTTGTCTGCATGGCTATATTCTTGTAGTAGAAGCAACACCTAATATTGTTGTCCACAGTACTGGACAAATTCAGCAGAAGGATTTTTTAATTCCTGGGTTATGGATGACTATAGCGATGATAGCTGTGACCGTATTAACCGCAGCAACATGGTGGAACTGGATTGGTTTATTGTAAGGATTTATAAAAATGTAAAAAGAAAGGTAGCCGAAAATGTCAGAATTGCGCATAGAGAACAGAGACACTTTACATTTAAAGGTATGCAATATTTTAAGAGAAGCGATTATCAGGGGGGATTTCAGGCCGGGAGAAAGATTAAAGCAATCGGATTTAGCTGATAAATTGGGAGTAAGCCGCATGCCAGTGAGGGAGGCCTTTCGAAAATTGGAATCCGAAGGGCTGATCCTTCTGGAGCCTCATAAAGGAGCTGTTGTAAAATCAATCAACATTGAGGATATAGAAGAAATTTACGCACTCAGAGCAGAGCTTGAAAAAATGGCTGTATATAAAAGCATGGATCTCCTTACAGAAGAGGATAAAAATGAGTTATCCGATCTTGTAGAGAAAATGGAATCTGCTGTGGATGTTGATGAGTTTATTCAGCATAATATTGATTTCCATCGGCTCCTTGTTAGGCGCTGTAAATGGGAAAGACTAAATTCTTTTATCGGGACGTTATGGAGTGGATTCCCGCAGCAGACCCCTCATTTAATAAAGGGGAAAATGGAAACGTCTAATCATGAGCATAGGGAAATTCTTGAGGCTGTTATTAGTGGAAACAAAGAAACTGCAGCCGCACTTGTTTCAAAACATATCTTTAGAACAGGTGAACAATTAATTCAAAGCTTGGAGGATGATAAGGATAATCGGCTTTGAAGTTTTTTTACAATAAAATTGGATCCAATATCCTAAAACGGGAGGGAAACGGCATGGGAAGAATGTTAGAGGATGCGAGTAAAACAATTCTTAAAGAAAATGGAATTCCTATTCCAGGACATTCGGTTATTAGTTCAAGTGCAGAAATTGGAGAGGAGCATATATCGGAACCAAAGGTATTAAAGGCTCTAGTCCCAGTTGGAAAAAGAGGTAAAGCAGGTGCCATTAAATTTGCGGATACGGTTGAAGAAGCAAAGACGAAAGCAGATGAACTTTTTCAAATGGTCGTTAGAAACTACCCTGTAGAAAAAGTCCTTCTAGAAAACAAGATTGATATAGATGAAGAATGGTATGTTTCCATTACGATTGATCCCCAAAAACAGCAGCCAGTCATCATAGCCACGACAGAAGGCGGAGTCGAGGTAGAGGATCTAGTAAGGGATGCCCCACAAAAGGTTGTTATTTATCATGTTGAGCCATTTTCTTCCCTCCATCCTTATCAAGCAAAGGAAATATGGAGCAGACTAGGCGTTATAGGAAAACCTCTTATTAAAGCATCTGCCATCCTTTGTAAACTGTATGATGTTTTTACAAAATACGATTGTTATATTCTTGAGATTAATCCGCTAGTGCTAACAAAGGGTGAGGATGTGATAGCAGCAGCCTCTGTAATGGGGGTAGATGATGCCGCACTTTACAGGCACCCAGAGCTTGATGGACTTGTGGAATCAGGCAGTGAAAGATCATGGAGACCGCTTACTGAATTGGAAAAAGAAATGGTTAAGGTCAATGATGCAGATTACCGCGGGACAGCCCGGTACACGGAAATGGAGGGAGGAGACATTGGATTCATGTGCGGCGGTGGAGGAGGCAGTCTGCTGAGCTTCGATGCACTCGTCCATTTAGGAGCACAGCCGGCTAATTATACAGAAACAGGAGGAAATCCTTCTGAGGAAAAAGTGACGGCATTAACAAAAGGGATTCTCTCCAAAGAAGGAGTAAAAGGTTTATTTGTAGCCCATAACATAACGAATAATACACAAATTGACGTAATGGCAAGAGGAATCGTCAATGCGATTCAAGAACTAAACATTAATCCAGAGCACTTCCCAATCGTTGTCCGGGAAGCAGGGGTAAATGACGAGGAAGGAAAAAGAATCTTCCTTGAAGCTGGAATTACTTATTTTGGAGAAGATCGAACAATTGAGGAAGCGGCGGCTGAAATGGTTAAGAAATTAGAGGAGGTTTTGTAAATGGCTATTCTAGTAGATAAACAGACTCGTCTAGTTGTTCAGGGGATTACAGGCAGAGAGGCTTCCATGATTGTTACCCATACACTTTCCTATGGTACAGCTATTTATGCTGGAGTAACACCTGGAAAAGGAGGACAGTTTGTCCAGGGTGTTCCTGTATACGATACATTGGCCGAGGCTGTTAAAAATCATCAAGTAAATGCGAGTTTAATTGTCGTTCCTCCAGCATTTACTCTAGATGCTGTACTTGAAGCGATTGCAAATGGGATCAAGCTTATTGTCGTAACGACAGAAAATATTCCTCAGCATGACGTAGTAAAACTGTTATTCGCAGCGAAAAAAGAAAAGGTTACGATTATCGGACCTAATACGGTTGGTCTGATTAATCCAAAGGACAAAATCAAAATGGGCTCGATTGGCGGAGATCGTCCAGAACGTTGCTTCATTCCGGGCAGTGTCGGGGTTATATCCAGGAGCGGAGGGATGACTGCTGAAACCTCATGGATGGTGAAACGGGCAGGGTTTGGCGTTTCAACAAGTGTTGGGATTGGCGGTGATAGTTTAATAGGGACGACAATAAAGGATTTGCTCGCTTTGTTTGAAAAAGATGATGAAACGGAAGCAGTGATCACTTATTCTGAACCAGGAACTTCCTTCGAAGAAGAAGCGGCTCAATTTTTACAAGAAGGAGGATTTACAAAGCCTCTCATTTCGTTTGTTGCCGGCAAGTTTACTGAGTCAATGCCTGAAGGGACGGTTTTTGGGCATGCAGGAGCCATGATTTCAGGAAATGTAGGGCGCCCATCCCTTAAGATCCAGGCCCTGAAAGAGGCGGGAGCTCATGTAGTTGATCACTATGATGATATGATTCAAGTGTTGCAAACGGTATTAAATGTAAAAGTGGGTGAAGTGAAATGACATTAACGAAGACGTTAGCTGAGTATGCCACTAAACTTAAATATGAGGATTTGCCTTCAGAGGTTGTTGAGTTTACAAAGCTATGTATTCTTGATTGGTATGGTTCTGCTTTAGCAGGTAAAGATGAAAAGCCTATTCAATCGATAAAGGAATTGATAGAGGAATGGGGCGGTCATGAGCAGGCAACTCTCATTACAGGAGGAAAGTCCTCGATCGGGAATGCGTGCTTAGTAAATGCCGCTTCAAGCCACATTGTTGAATTGGATGATATTCATAAATCCTCCATTATCCACGCTGGAACAGTCGTTATTCCTGCAGCGGTTGCTGTTGCAGAAGGGTACAATTTAAGTGGAAAAGACTTAATTACAGCTGTTGTAGCAGGATATGAAATTTGCTACAGAATTGGTGAAGCGGTTTCCCCCTCCCACTACTACTATTGGCATAATACCGCAACATGTGGAACGTTTGGCTCTGCAGCGGCTGTAGCAAAGCTGTTAAATCTCTCAATCGAACAAACAGCCTATGCATTAGGGAATGCAGGAACACAGGCGGCAGGATTATGGGAATTCATTGAGGATGGAGCAAACACGAAACAGCTTCATACAGCGAAAGCTGCTTATAACGGAACAGTTGCGGCTTTGTTAGCGAAGAAGAATTTCACATCAGCTAGCAAAATTTTAGAAGGCAGACGCGGCTTTTTCCATGCCATGTCTGAGAAATTCGATCCTGAAAAAATAACAACTAATCTTGGCCAGGAATTCAAAATCATCGAGAACAGCTTCAAAATTCATGCATCCTGCCGTCATACGCACCCAGCAATGGACTGTGTCTTAGATATTATGAAAGAACAATCCCTCCAACATGATCAACTTCAAAAGATTACCATTAAAACATATCAAACCGTTCTAAATATCACAGATAATCCGAATCCGAATACCGTTTATGCATCCAAATTCAGCAGCCAGTTTTGTGCAGCCCTTATAGCAGCTAATAGCAGGGCATCACTTAACGATTATAGCGAAGAGATTTTATATTCAGCAGAAATTAGAGAGTTAATGAGTAAAGTAGAGGTTCTAGTCGATCCATACTACGAAAATGCCTATCCAGAAAAATGGGGCGCGAAGGTAGAAATACTATTAAAGGATGGCAGAACATTCATTCAATCTACTGACTATCCGAAGGGGGATCCGGAAAAGCCGGCAGCCAAGGACGAATTGATTCAGAAATTCGAGGTTATGACTTATGGGAAAATTGATAATGCAGAAGACCAAATTAAGGCCATTTTACACTTAGAGGATTGGACTGTAAAAGAGTGGATGTCCTTAAAAGAGGGGGAACCATCGTGCAAACAAATACAGTAACCCCACTGTCTTTCACGAGTCCTTCCAAAAGGAAAGGTAGATTTGTTCTTTCAAGACTGCATTCACTAGCGGGTTTGATCCCGCTAGGCCTTTTTCTCATTCAGCATCTTATGGGAAACGCGTTAGCGATACAAGGAAGTGCAAGATTTAATGAACATGTTCAATTTATGACCAGCTTGCCATTTTTGCTCGTCTTAGAAGTAGTATTTATTGCATTGCCACTGCTGTATCATGCCGTTTATGGAATCTATCTATCTTTTATTTCAACACAGAATGCTCATGTTTATAAATATGGCCGAAATATTAGCTTTGTTTTGCAAAGAGTGACAGGAATCATTACCTTTATTTTCGTTATTTATCATGTGTGGGCATTAAGAATAGGGCCTGTATTGAAGGGAATAGAGGTAGATTTCCAGCTTGTAAGTGAACATTTATCGAATCCTTTTATCTTTGTTTTCTATTTAGCCGGTGTATTGAGTACGGTATACCATTTTTCAAATGGAATATCGACAGCACTTATTACTTGGGGGATTACGATTGGGCCAGCTTCGCAAAATGCCATTCGGAAAGTTTGCACAGTCGTATGTATCGTATTAGCTGTAGTAGGAGTATGGAGCTTAATCTCATTTGTTAGTTAGGGATTCCTCTACAGGAGAAACAACGGGAGAGTGGATGATATATATGAATAATCAAGAAATCATTGTTGTCGGCGGCGGCCTAGCCGGGCTGATGGCGACTATTAAAATAGCAGAAGCCAAAAGAAAAGTGAAATTATTTTCCCTCGTTCCTGTTCGCCGTTCCCATTCAGTATGTGCCCAGGGCGGGATAAATGGTGCGGTGAATACAAAGGGTGAAGGGGACTCCGTATGGGAGCATTTTGATGATACGATTTACGGCGGGGATTTTTTAGCTAACCAGCCGCCGGTAAAAGCGATGTGTGAGGCAGCACCAGACATTATTTATTTACTGGCAAGAATGGGCGTCCAGTTCAACAGGACGGAAGAAGGGCATATTGATTTTAGAAGGCTGGGAGGAGCTAAATATTCAAGAACAGCCTTTGCTGGAGCAACGACAGGACAGCAAATTCTATATGCATTGGATGAACAGGTTCGAAAATATGAGGCGGAAGGACTTGTTGAAAAGTTTGAATATTGGGAATTGGTCTCACTTGTGAAAGATGATGAAGGAAGATGCAGGGGGATTACGGCGCAGAATTTAAAATCAATGGAGATTCAAGTTTTCAAATCTGATGCCGTTATTCTTGCCTCGGGCGGTATCGGAAACATCTTCCGAAAGAGTACAAATTCTATCATTAATACAGGAAGTGCACATAGTATTGCCTACCAGCAAGGCGCTAGATATGCAAATGGGGAGTTTATTCAAATCCATCCAACAGCTATTCCAGGAGATGATAAACTGAGGCTCATGTCTGAATCTGCTCGTGGAGAGGGAGGCAGGGTCTGGGTGTATCGCGATGGAAAGCCGTGGTACTTCCTAGAGGAAAAATATCCTGCCTATGGAAACCTAGTACCGAGAGATATTGCGACAAGGGAAATCTTCCATGTTTGTGTAGATCTGAAGTTAGGGATTAATGGAGAAAATATGGTTTATCTAGATTTATCCCATTTGCCGCCAGAACTGCTTCAGCGTAAACTCGGCGGAATTCTCGATATCTATGAAAAGTTTGTTGGGGATGACCCACGAAAGCTGCCGATGAAAATTTTTCCGGCTATGCATTATTCTATGGGCGGACTTTGGGTTGATTATGAGCAAATGACGAATATCCCTGGGCTTTTCGCTTGTGGAGAATGCGATTATCAATTCCATGGAGCTAATCGCCTTGGCGCTAATTCTTTAGTGTCTGCCATTTATGGAGGTATGGTTGCGGGACCAAATGCAGTGAATTATGTAAGTGGTCTTGCAGAATCATATGATAATCTTCCTTCTTCTATTTTTGAACGTGAGCAAAAAAAGCAGGAGGAAGAAATCGAAAAAATATACAAAATGGATGGGCCGGAAAATCCATATCAATTGCATGTAGAGATGAGCGATTGGATGGTAGATAACGTGACCGTCGTAAGACATAATGACCGTTTGCAAAAAACAGATGAAAAGCTGCAGGAGATTCAGGAGAGGATGAAGCATATTGGAATTGACGACACTTCCAGATGGCAGAACAGAACTGTCCCTTTTGTCCGTCAATTAAAAAATATGCTTGAGCTTGCTAGGGTTATAACGGTAGGCGCCTTAAACCGTAATGAAAGCAGGGGTGCACACTATAAGCCTGAATTTCCGGAACGGGATGACGAGAATTGGCTAAAGACTACGATCGCTACCTATACTCCATTTGGTCCAAGTCTATCCTATGAACCGGTTGATCTGAAATACATCACACCGAGACAAAGAAGATACGACATTGTCACATCTAGAGAAGAACAGCAAAAAAATGAGGAACCTTCAAAGGTTTAAGAAAGGAAGGTGATGACGGTGACCACTACAACAGATATCCGGCTAAAAATAAAAAGAAAAGACTCATCCGATGGTGAATCCTACTGGGAAGAATTTAGTATTCCTTTCCGAAAAAATATGAATGTGATTTCCGCCTTAATGGAAATCCAAAGAAATCCAATTAATTCAAATGGTGAAAAAGTAAGGTCCGTTGCTTGGGAGTATAACTGCCTTGAAGAAGTATGTGGGGCCTGCAGTATGAAGATTAACGGAAAGGTAAGGCAGGCATGCTCCACATTGGTAGATCGTTTAGAACAGCCCATCTCCTTGGAACCGATGGAAACCTTCCCTGTGGAAAAGGATCTAGTCGTTAATCGTGACCGAATGTTTGATGCCCTAAAAAAAATTAAAGGCTGGATCAGAATAGATGGCACTTATGCGATGGGGGCGGGTTCGTTAATTTCATCTGATGATCAGCAGGAAGCCTATAAATATTCGACATGCATGACTTGCGGCTGCTGCCTTGAAGCATGCCCAAATGTAAACAGCAAATCACCATTTATTGGTCCTCAAGCCCTTGGACAAACGAAATATTTTAATATGCATCCTACAGGTGCACAGCAAAAACATGAACGACTAGAGGTCATCATTGGTGAAGAAGGAATAAGTAACTGCGGAAACTCCCAAAACTGTGTTCAAGTTTGCCCGAAAGAAATTCCATTAACTACTGCGATCGCTGAGTTAAATAAAGATGCTAACCGTTACGCATTATGGAGCTGGTTAAAGAAATGAGCAGAGAACAAACTTTTACCTATGATGTGCTTGTAATTGGCGGTGGTCAGGCTGCTTTAGCTGCAGCGATTGCGGCAAAGGAGGAAGGTGCATCTGTTGCCGTTTTAACGAAGGGGAAGGCTGGGCTAGGCGGATCGTCTGTAATATCAGACGGAGTTCATTCTGCTATCTTTTCCCCTGGAGATTCTCTGGATCTATTTTATCAAGACATAATTAAAGGAAGCAGACAAGTTGCTGATCGTTATTTAGCTAGAATTCTTGCAGAAGAATGTACTGACAGGGTCAACGAACTAGAAAGCAAATTTGGGATTGAGCTTGAAAGGGAAAGGCAAGTTAGTACACCTGGACATTCATTTCCTCGGAGGGTATACGCTGGAAAAGGCATTGGCAGAAATATAACAAAAACGATTGGCAGCTATGCAAGGGAAATCGGGATTGATATTCATGAGCAATCTATATTAGTTGATTTGATTAAAGAGAATGAGAGGATTACTGGGGCAGTCGTTTTGCGAGATAAGGATATATATGTCTATTATTCTTCAGCTATTATTCTAGCTACGGGAGGCTTTGGAGGACTCTATTCTTCTACAGATAATCCAAGGGATATTACGGGTGAAGGAATTGGCATGGCTTGGCGGCATGGTGTGAGGCTTGTCGATATGGAATTTGTGCAATTTTATCCGTATCGGCTTAAGTCTCCGGCCAATGTTGATATTATGACAAGGATTTTTGGAAAAGGAGCTATTCTTTTAAATGAAGAGCAGGTCCGATTTATGGATCAATTTCCAAGAAAAGAACTTGAAACAAGAGATATATTAAGCTATTCCATGTTCAAACAAGGGAAAGTGCTGCTTGATTTCTCAAATGTGAAGGAAAAAGATATTCAAACAGACAGCCCCCACCTTTATCGCCTCTTTAAAAAAGGGCATGAAGGTGATTGGATCATGAGTCCTGTGCAGCATTATTGCATGGGAGGAATTGAGACTGATGAATGGGGCAGGACAAATTTGCAAGGCTTATATGCTTGTGGAGAATGTTCGGGTGGTTTGCATGGAGCTAATCGTTTAGGAGGGGGATCACTTACGGAGGCATTAGTTTTTGGGCATCGTGCCGGAAAAATGGCTGCAAGTGAAATGTGGGAATCCCAGAAAAACAAAAAGCGTTTAGTTGATGAGTTCTTCGTAAGTGAGAGCAAACGAACAATGGAACAAGAAGTAATACAGAAAATGAAGGAAATTATGTGGGCAAAGGTTGGAATTGAAAGAACCATTCAGTCCTTACAGGAAGCAGTAGATGAGTTAGAATCTATCGCGTTGGAATTGGAAGAGGAGCAAAATGTCTTAAATTTACCTATACAGGATAAAATTCGGACTGCGTGGGCTTCAGCATTAGCAGGGATGACTCGAAAAGAAAGTCGAGGAGCGCACAAGATTCTTGATATTCCAGAGGAAAAAAAGGAATGGGAGAAGAAAATTATCATCTATAAATCTTCTATTATTTTTTTGGAGAATAGCAGTCAAAGACAATAAAGTAGAACATCAATTTTCATGAAAGGGGGAGAATGGATGAGAACAATCACTTATAATGCGATCGTTACTCAGGTTGCGAGCATGTGCCAAGAGGCAAATTTTGAGTTAGGTCAAGATGTGATTAGGGCCTTTCAGTCAGCGTTAAAAAAAGAAACATCTGAAACGGGGAAGGACATTTTAGAACAGTTAATTTTGAATGCAGATATTGCTAAGAGCGAAAGAGTGCCAATGTGCCAAGACACGGGAGTTTCTGTTTTTATCGTTGAGGTTGGTCAGGATTGTCATATTACGGGTGGCAGTATTTATGACGCGATTAATGAAGGGGTTCGAAAGGGATATGAAGAAGGCTATTTAAGGCATTCCATTGTCGATCATCCGATTACCCGTGAAAAAAGTAAAGGATATAACACTCCATCAATTATTCATATTGAGCTTGTTCCTGGCGATGAAATCGTCATTCATATGTCTGCGAAGGGCGGAGGCAGTGAAAATATGAGTACGCTGAAAATGCTGAAGCCTTCAGATGGATTGGAGGGGATCAAAGCTTTTATTCTGGATACCGTTTCAAAGGCAGGTCCCAATGCGTGTCCTCCTTTAGTTGTAGGAATCGGCATTGGCGGAAACTTTGAGAGATGTGCTTATTTGGCCAAGAAATCTTTATTTAGACCCATCGGCCATCGGAATGAACGGCCTGAAATTTCAAAAATTGAAGAAGAACTCATGTTCAAAATTAATGAGCTTGGGATTGGACCTCAAGGGCTTGGCGGGAATACAACAGCACTCGATGTCAAAATTGAAATAGAGCCATGTCATATTGCTGCACTTCCAGTGGCTATCAATTTAAATTGCCATGCTAGCAGGCATAAAGAAGTACGATTATAGGAGGGAAGCAGGTGTCAACTCTTCAAATTACAAGTCCTTTCGATGAAAACACATTAATGACATTAAAAGCAGGAGATCGTGTTCTAATCAGTGGAACAATCTATACAGCAAGAGATGCGGCTCATAAAAGAATGGTAGAGTCTCTTCAGAAAGGGGAAGAACTCCCTTTTGCTATTTCTGGCCAAACGATTTATTATGTTGGGCCAACCCCGGCAAAGCCTGGTCTTGTTATAGGTTCTGCTGGTCCGACAACAAGCAGCAGAATGGATAAGTATACCCCTTCTCTTTTAGATCGTGGCCTGAAAGGAATGATCGGAAAAGGCTACCGAAGCCAGGAAGTCATAGAATCTATGAAGAAAAATACGGCTGTATACTTTGCTGCTATCGGAGGATCAGGCGCGTTAATTGCTAAAACGATTAAATCAATGGAAGTTGTAGCGTACGATGATTTAGGTCCAGAAGCGATCTACAAATTAGAAATTGATCAATTTCCGGCAGTCGTGATTATTGATAGTAATGGAAACGATTGGTACGAATTAGGAAAGCAGCAGTTTCAGGAGAAGAGTGAATTGATATAGAAAAAAATTACTTCATTAGGGGAATGGGTTTAACTTCAATGATGAACAAGGATTATTGTTTTATGACGACCGTTTTAGGTGGGAAGCGAAGAAAACGCGCTCCATGAAGCCCTCATGACGCTCGTTTTCGTTAGGAAATCGGGAAAATATGCAATATGAAGCTCTCATGACACTCGTTTTTGTTGGGAGTTCAAGGAAATGTGCAACATAAGAGCCCAATGAAGGGCATCGATCCTTTCTGATTACATTGCAAGTCTTAAAAAGTGTAGAAGGCAGGTTAAAATATGAAATACTTCGCAGTTTTATTGCCAATGCTAAATGAAGAAAAGAGCCAATTATATCGCCCTCAGCATCTTGAATTTCTCGAGAGTATGAATAAGGAAGGTAAAATCTTTGCAAGGGGAAGATTTGCAGATGGCTCAGGCGGAATGGTGATCTATATAGCGGAAACTTTGGATGAGGCAAAGTCATTTGCCGAGAAAGATCCTTATATTATTCACGAGGCAAGAGGGATGGAAATTCATGAGTGGGAAATAATTAGTGACGCAGTGATGAACTGCAGTAAAGTTGAATAGAATTCAGACTGGATTAAGAAAGATTAATTATTAAGAGTAATATATAAGTGCCAATTCACAATAAAATGTGCGTTGGCACTTTTTTCCTTCGTGTGTCCATTACTATATTAAAAATCATGTATGATAATTATTGGTATTTGGTCATAAAATAAAGCAAGAAGATAGATAACGGAGGATGGAAGTATGAGTGATGGGGTTAGGTTAAGGCCGCTGGAAAGAGTCGACTTAGTTTTTGTTCATAAATTAAACATCAATGCCAACGTGATGTCCTATTGGTTTGAAGAACCATATGAGGCTTTCGTTGAATTGCAGGATCTGTATGATAAACATATTCACGATCAAGGTGAACGGCGATTTATTGTGGAAAAAAGCGGCGAGATGGTCGGTCTTGTAGAATTAGTAGAAATTGATTATATCCACCGGAGGGCAGAGTTCCAAATCATTATTGATCCCAATCATCAGGGACACGGTTATGCAAAGGCAGCAACTCATCGTGCAATGGATTATGCTTTTTCTGTATTAAATCTTTACAAACTCTATTTAATTGTGGATAAAAATAATGAAAAAGCGATTCATATTTATAAAAAACTGGGATTTCATTTTGAAGGTGAATTGATTGACGAGTTTTTTGTGGATGGCGAGTATCATAATGCCATTAGAATGTGTATGTTCCAGCATCAGTACTTGGGGAGTAATTCAATGGATGCCTAAATTGTACAGATTTCCCGGCTAATGGAGAACTTCTAAAGAGTTCTTCTTTTTTTCATTCATATCAATTGACAATAGCTAATGTTTATCTGTTTAATAAAAATAATATATCTTTTTTACATACATTCTTTAGGGGCTGGCGATGGAGATTCAGCAGTTAGAATTATTGCAGAGAACGATTGATTATATTGATGAACACATAAAAGAGGAAATAAATGCTGAGGAATTAGCTAAAATAGCGGGATATTCTCCGTTTCATTTTTACCGTATTTTTCGAAAAGTTCTTGGTTATACAGTGATGGATTATGTTGTAAAAAGAAAGCTGCAACATGCCTTATATGAATTAGCCAGAGGTAAAAAGGTCCTTCAAATTGCTCTAGATTATGGATTTGAAACACATGCTGGATTTACAAAAGCCTTTAAGAAATGCTTTGGCAGTCCACCCAGTTTATATAAGCTTCATTGTCCTATTTCACCTCCTCAGAAATTAAATTTAAAAGATTTGTTTGAAAAAAATCTTGGCGGTATTGTTTTACAGCCTAAGATTATTTCAAGACAATCGTTCTGGGTTGCCGGAAAAAAGTTTGAAAGTTATGTTCCAAATGTTACTTACACAAGGGATGCCCCAGCCTTTTGGGATCAGGATGGCCTAAATGATGGTTCTGTTGAAAGGGCCTTATATGAAACATTGTCTCCAAAAAAACATGGGGAATATTGTATAAATTTAACTGACGATATCCATCAAGATTATTTTATATATTTATTTGCGGTTGAGTTAGATCATCAGGCAGAACTCCCGAGTGGATTTATGAAATTTAAAGTTCCCGAGTCTGTTTATGCCATTTTTAAAACGCCTCTCGTTGAAAAAGAACAATTTGCTTCGGCCATTAAAGGAACTTGGCGATATATTTTAGAAGATTGGCTTCCGAATTCGCTATATGAAGTGGATGAAAGAGGCTATGACTTTGAATACTATGATGAACATTGCCATTATTGGGATTATGAGCGAATCTTTATGGAAATCCATTTGCCGATAAAAGAAAAATCTAGGGGATAAGAACATTATCCTCTAGATTTTTTTAGTACAGTCTTATATAAAAATAAGACTGGTGTTAATAAAAGAGCACTAGCCACAATGGCTGCTTTAATCGTAAAGCCTGAAGCAATAAATCCAATGAAAGGCCCACCGCTGATTTGTCCAATCGCATCTACTTGGCCTTTTACGGAAAAGAAGGTTGCCCGTGTAGAAGATTCAGGGATCAGTTTATTAAGCCATATGTCTTCTAAAGGATGCATGGATTGTCTTGTCACTTGAATGACAATATAGAAGACGAGCAGACTGATAATATTGGTTGCGAAGGCAAAGCCTATTAATGAGAGAATAATAAGGCAGCTTCCAATAAAGAGAGAGACATAGATGAGTTTCAGCTGCTCATGAATATAGCTGCGATTTAAATAATGAAGTGCTGTAAATGATAGTAGAACAACTATAAATTGGACTCCGCCTACTAAAATCACTAAGCCTTGATCAGATAATGCTGTTAGATTGGATGCTTCAAAGAAATGAGAAATCCATAGCCGATCAAATCCTTCGCTGTAAAATCCGACAAACAGAGCAATAAGGAAGAGCAATCTCATCAAATAGTTAGCTCTTGAATAAACAATAATTTTCTCCATATTTCCTTTCATGTTTGCCCATGTTGATGTTCGATTCACATTATCTAATGGCTGAAAGTTTTCTTCTTTCATAAATAGGATTAAATAAATGCTTAGTCCAATCATGCATAGACCGCCAAATACAATAGGAAGATTAATCATAAAATAACCAGTAAAGATGCTTAAAGGAATCGCAAACATCTGTCCAAGATTACCAGCCTTCGCACCCGTTAAAAATGCAGAAGAAGCACGTTCTTCCCCTATTGCATCTGCAATCCACGCCTGCTGTGAACCACTTGTAAGGGTATAACCAATTCCCCAAATGACTTGAGAAATCATGACAGCTGTAAAAAAAGGAAATAACCCCTCCACTAGAAATCCTACTCCAATTAAACAGTACCCCATAACAATGGAAAGCTTTCGGCTTTTTAAATCCGAAATGACCCCAGTAGGAATTTCAAAAAGGAACACAGTAAGCTCCAATACAGTTCCCACTAAAACTAACTCAATTGGAGTGAGCCTAACGATTTGCACTTGATATAACAAGTTCATTGTAAAAATAAAAGTAAAGAAAAATTGTGCTAAGAAACATGTGTTGACATATACCTGATATGGATTCTTTGTGGTGAATAAATTCATTTTCCTTCCCTCCTCCATTCATTATAGAAAGGAGGACGTTGCATTTCTTTTCCAAAATTGAGATGTTAAGGAATGTAAATTTTTTACATGTATTTAATAATTAATTAAAACCACTATGTTATGTTGTAAATAGAAAGTTCCATTGAAAAAGATAAGGAGCATATTAATATGGTTATTAATAAAAGAAATGTTCCAAAAATAATCTTGACTGTTATCCCAAAAATATTGCAAATCTTTTTGAATGCTTCACTTGTCATTTTGGCTACTATTTTATCTT
>NZ_JBALPC010000013.1:28999-32611 GCF_036965225.1 Bacillus sp. JJ1474
ATATTAATTTTCTTTCTGTATTTTGAATTTATTTCAATGATTGTTAAGTATTTCAAAGAAAATTATCATTTTCCCCTTCGATACTTTATCTATATTGGCATTACCGCAATGCTGAGACTGATTATTGTGGACCACGAAAACCCGCTTCATACACTTATTTATTCACTAGTAATTTTGGTTCTCATTATTGGATATTACATGATGCATATTACTCCAAGGACAAAATAGAATAGTAAAAGCATTTTGTAGGTGAATGATCATTGAAAGCAAACAGGACCAATCATTTGATTAGCCCTGTCTAAAAATAATTATTTCGTTATTTGCTTAATAAGCTTTTTATTCCCTTTTTCCAATATATTTTCATAATCGATGTATTCGTAAATATCATCTGCAATGTTTCCGCTGAACTTCGCTAATTCTTCAATCGTTAAATCTTCAATCGCTTTCTTTTGCTCTTCACAATAAATGATGATTTTGCCGACAATTTCGTGGGCATCTCTAAAGGCTGTTCCTTTGCTTACTAAATAATCGGCAACTTCAGTGGCATTTAAAAACCCTGCTCTAATAGCAGACTTCATGTTTTCTTCCTTTACATGCAGGGTATCGATCATTTTTGCCATGATTTCAAGGCAATCTAATACCGTATCAAGGGAATCGAAAAACTGTTCCTTATCCTCTTGCATATCTTTATTATAAGTTAGTGGTAAGCCCTTTAGTGTAGTTAATAATGAGAAAAGGGAGCCGTATACTCTGCCTGTTTTTCCTCTAATTAATTCAGCAGCATCAGGATTTTTCTTTTGTGGCATGATGCTGCTGCCGGTTGAATACGCATCGTCCATTTCGATAAATTTGAATTCTTGGCTGCTCCAAAGAATCAGTTCTTCGCTCAATCTGCTCAAGTGCATCATGGTAATGGAAAAACCAGACATAAGCTCAAGTAAGTAATCGCGATCACTTACACCATCTAAGAAGTTGTCTACCGGTTTAGAAAAACCTAATAGATCAGTAGTTATTTGGCGATTGATATTATGGGTTGTTCCAGCCAATGCGCCGCAGCCTAGAGGGTTTTCATCCAATATGCCGATCGCATTTTCAATTCTTTTTTTATCACGGCTGAACATTTGTACATATGCACCTAAATGATGACTAAATGTAACTACCTGTGCTCGCTGCAAATGGGTATACCCTGGCATCATGACATTATTGTCAGCAGCTTTCTTATTCAACGAATCAATCAGCTGCTGCAGCGATGACATAACTTCTCGTGCTTTATTCTTTGCATAAAGTCTCATGTCAACAGCAACTTGATCATTTCGGCTTCTTGCCGTATGAAGCTTTTTCCCGGTTTCACCAACTCTTTGTGTCAAATTCATTTCCACAAAAGAATGGATATCTTCATAATCTCCTTCTACTTTCAAACTGCCAGATTCGATATCTTTTAAAATCGATTCAAGTCCGCTAATTAGTAAATTTCCTTCAGACTCAGTCAATAATTCACATTTTACAAGCATTGAAACATGCGCGATGCTTCCATTTATATCTTCATAATATAGTCGATGATCTACAGGCAGAGAAGTATTGAATTTCTCCATGATTTCATCTTCTCGTTTTGTAAAGCGTCCGCCCCAAAGTTTCACTTATACTTCAACCTCTTTTCATTGAATCTTCAATAGACAAGTACCATTGATATGTGTATGCCTATCACTAACATTAATATTAAGATATTTTAGAAATACTTTCCTGTAATTCTTCAATATTTCCTTTTTTACGCATATACCAAACGCCATTTGATACCGCAAAATTGTAAAAAATAAATCCTAAAACTGCCGCAATAATCGACATAAATGGTTCAGGGATGATTCCATGTCCTCCAAAGTTTCCTAAATAGGAAAGTCCAACAAGCATTAAAATATAAACAACAAGATAAATTCCACCAATAATTTCTATTGTTTTGTATTTATTGATAAAGTGGGAAACTAAATAAGCGCCAATACCAATAATCAATCCTGTAATTGCAAGTTGTACCCTGCTCCAGTTTGTCCAATAAATAAGAAGCGTAGCAAAAACAAAGGCTAATGGGGCAATAATACGCATCCCTGGAAGACCGTTGTTTTGCGTTAAACCGACCTTCCGGAAAACCATGACAGTCACACAGGCAGAAGCATATTTAAAAATACCAATTGCTCCAACAATGGCCACAATCGCAGTCCAGCTTTTTAATGGGAATAAAAAGAGCAAACCGATAAAGAAATTAAGAGCAAGTGCACGAGTTGGTACACCAAAACGTTTGTTAATCGTTCCAAAATAAGATGGTAAGAACTTACTTTTTGCCATTCCAAAAACATGTCTTGAAGTTCCGGCTGTATAAGTTAGTGCAGAACCTGTAGGGGAAACCATAGCATCAGCTGTAATGATCCATGATAGCCAAACCATGTTCGCCATCATTGCTAAATTAGCAAAAGGAGAATCGAACTTAATCCCGCTCCAGCCATTAGCGAGCATATCTGGTGGAACAGCTCCAATAAAAACGATTTGGAGTAACACATATAATATAGCTGCAACGACAAGGGAAGTAATCAAAGCTAATGGAATATTTCTTCTAGGATTGACAACCTCTCCACTCATCATGACGACGTTACCGAATCCAGTATAGGCAAAAAAGATCCCACTTGTTAAGATTGCACTTAATCCCGCACCATATCCATTCGGTGCAAACCCTTGGCTTGTAAAGTTTTCTGGATGAAAACCTGTCATAAAAAAAGCAATGATTGTTAGGACAGGAACAATAAATTTAATTGTAGTAATCACTGTATTTGTAACAGCAAATAATTTTACCCCAAAATAGTTAAAAACTACAAAGAATGCCATCAAAACTACCGAAGCAAACATACCAGTCGTAGTAAGCTGTTCTTTCGTAATATCATACAGTCCTGGCCAAAACTGATTTGCATATTGGATAACACCTGCGGATTCCACTGGTGCAGTTGCACAGTATCCAAACCAGATGGAATAACTAGTCACTGTAGCAAGCATTGTCCCATGGGAATAAAGGGGATAGCGGCCTAGTCCGCCTGTTTCAGGCTTAACCCTTCCTAATTCAGCATAAATAAGAGCGATAAGTGTAATTGCAATTGCACCGATTATCCAAGACATAATCGCTGCTGGACCAGCTAATTTTGCTGCTGCCCATGGTCCAAAAAGCCAACTAGATCCAATAATTCCACCGAGAGATAGTGCTGTTAGCGACCAAAATCCCATTCTCTTTTTCAAATATTGTTCTTGATTCATGAAGTTCCCTCTCTCTTAGAGTTATATTGTTTCTTCAATAAAATCCCCAGAATAGCTAATCATTTTATTTTTAACTACACGAAAGATTATTATTAATTTTTCTATTTTTCTTATTTTCCGAACACTCTCCTCTCAAACTTATTAAGTAAAACGAAGTGTTTGAATAATAAATCTTATTTAAGGGTATATATTCGACAATTACCCTAAAACAAATTATATTTAACGCTTTGATGAAACGCAAGAAAAATTTTAAATTGTTAGTCAACTTTATTGCTTTTATTATTTCCAAAAAAAGAAAGACTGTTGAGGGTGGTTCCCAACAGT
>NZ_JBALPC010000014.1:0-42804 GCF_036965225.1 Bacillus sp. JJ1474
TGCAGGATTTTGCTACAAGTTGTCGAATTAATATTAGATAGATATTTATTAGACCAAGTACATAATTATTACTACTGAATTTGGGAGGTGGCCAAGATGCCATTAACACCGTTAGATATTCATAATAAAGAATTCAGCAAAGGATTCCGAGGTTATGATGAAGATGAAGTAAATGAATTTCTTGACCAAGTGATTAAAGACTATGAAATTCTAATTAGAGAAAAGAAGGAATTAGAGGAAAGACTAAATGACCAAAACGAACGGATTGGCCATTTTACCACAATTGAAGAAACGTTAAATAAATCAATTATTGTAGCCCAAGAGGCTGCAGAAGAAGTAAGAAGAAACGCACAAAAGGAAGCAAAGCTTATCATTAAAGAGGCTGAGAAAAATGCGGACAGAATTGTCAATGAATCATTATCAAAGGCAAGAAAAATTGCCCTTGAAATTGAGGAATTAAAAAAGCAATCGAAGGTATTCCGAACTCGCTTTAAAATGCTAATCGAAGCTCAGCTTGATTTGTTAAATAACGATGACTGGGATCATTTACTGGAATATAAGCTTGACGCTACCGAATTAAAATCCGCTCAAGAAGAGGATTCATTAGCTTGACGAAAGCAGAATATATCGCATATAATCTTAAAAAGAATGTAAATTATGAACATTAACTATGAGAGGGACAGTACAAATTTCATAGCTTAGATCATTGCTTAGCAGGCATTGTCAGCGAACCAGGGAAGGTGAAAGCCTGGAGTAAGCGGAGATTTGGAAGATCACCCTTGAGTTCCTTTGTTGAACATCCTTTAAGGATCAGTAGATAAAGGCGAGTCATTCACGTTAAGAATTTTTAAAGCGGATAGAAGTTTATTTATTATTCTATCTACAAGGGTGGTACCGCGGGAAATAATACCTTCTCGTCCCTTTTTGGGATGAGGGGGTTTTTTTATTTTTAGAAGCTCTAGCCACATCAATAATTGGTTTAATGTTGTTAAAAATGGTAATCATGAAGCTAGTGAAAGCTACGGGAGGAAAAGGAAATGGAATACAAAGATACTTTATTAATGCCAAAAACAGAATTTCCTATGCGTGGAAATTTACCAAACCGTGAGCCCGAAATTCAGGCTAAATGGAAAGAAATGAATATTTATGAGAAAGTTCAAGAACGTACAAAAGGCCGTCCAATGTTTGTTTTGCATGATGGGCCTCCATATGCAAATGGTGATATTCACATTGGCCATGCTTTAAATAAAATCCTCAAAGATATGATTGTCCGCCATAAGTCAATGAGCGGTTACCATGCTCCATATGTTCCTGGCTGGGATACACATGGTCTTCCGATTGAGCAGGCACTGACGAATAAAGGGGTCAAGCGTAAGGAAATGACTGTTGCAGAATTCAGGAAGCTCTGCGAACAATATGCATATGAACAAATTGACAGCCAGCGTACTCAGTTCAAACGCTTAGGAGTAAGAGGGGATTGGGAAAATCCTTACATTACCTTAAAGCCTGAATATGAAGCACAGCAAATTAAAGTGTTTGGGGAAATGGCGAAAAAAGGCTATATTTACAAAGGCTTAAAGCCAGTATATTGGTCTCCATCTTCTGAATCAGCATTAGCAGAAGCAGAAATTGAATATAAAGATAAGCGCTCTCCATCCATCTATGTAGGCTTTAAAGTAGCTGATGGCAAGGGTGTATTAGATGAGGACACGCAAATCGTCATTTGGACAACAACACCTTGGACAATTCCTGCTAACCTAGGGATCGCTGTTCATCCTGAGCTTAACTATGTTGTTGTGGAAGAAAAAGGTCAAAAGTATGTTGTTGCAGCTGACCTTTTAGAAGCAGTTACGAAGGAAGTAGAATGGCAGGACCCTCAAGTAGTTAAAACAGTTCAAGGTTCAGAACTTGAAAATATTGTTGCTGTCCATCCATTATATGGACGGGATTCTCTTGTCATATTAGGAGAACACGTAACGATTGATGCCGGTACTGGATGTGTTCATACCGCACCTGGTCACGGGGAAGACGACTTCTATGTTGGTCAGAAATATGGACTTGATGTATTATGTCCAGTTGATGACCGCGGATATATGACGAAGGAAGCTGAGGGTTTTGAAGGGTTATTCTATGATGAAGCCAATAAATCAATTACCGAAAAACTTGATGAGGCTGGGGCGTTATTAAAGCTTTCATTCATTACCCACTCTTATCCACATGATTGGAGAACAAAAAAGCCAGTTATTTATCGTGCAACAGCACAATGGTTTGCTTCCATTAAAGATTTCCGTAAAGAGCTTTTGGATGCTATAAATGAAACAAAGTTTGTACCTGCATGGGGCGAGACTCGTTTATTTAATATGGTTCGTGATCGTGGAGATTGGTGTATTTCACGTCAGCGTGCTTGGGGTGTGCCTATTCCTGTATTTTATGCAGAAAATGGAGATCCGATTATTACGGATGAAACCATTAATCATGTTTCCAACCTATTCCGTGAGCATGGATCAAACATTTGGTTTGAAAAAGAAGCAAAAGATTTACTTCCAGAGGGCTTTACACATCCTGAAAGTCCAAATGGGGAATTTACGAAAGAAACAGACATTATGGATGTATGGTTCGATTCAGGCTCGTCACACCAGGCTGTATTATTGGAGCGAGATGACCTGCAAAGACCAGCTGATCTTTATTTAGAAGGATCTGACCAGTACCGAGGATGGTTTAACTCATCTCTATCCACAGCTGTTGCTGTTACTGGAAAGGCTCCTTACAAAGGGATTCTCAGCCATGGATTTGTTTTAGATGGTGAAGGAAGAAAGATGAGCAAGTCATTGGGCAATGTTGTCATTCCAGCCAAAGTAATGAATCAATTAGGCGCAGATATTTTAAGGCTTTGGGTGTCTTCAGTAGATTATCAGGCCGATGTTCGTGTTTCTGATGCGATTTTAAAGCAAGTTACTGAGGTATACCGCAAGATTAGAAATACTTTCCGTTTCTTACTAGGAAATCTTGCTGACTTTGATCCAAACACAAATGCTGTTTCCTTTGAAAACTTGCGAGAAGTAGACCAGTTTATGCTTGTAAAATTAAATAAATTAGTTAAGACTGTTCGAGAAGCCTATGAACATTACGAGTATGCCGGCATTTATCATGCTGTTAATAATTTCTGTACACTTGATTTGAGTGCGTTCTATCTCGATTTTGCAAAGGATATTCTCTATATTGAAGGGAAGGATCATCCTGATCGTCGTGCTATTCAAACCGTTCTGTATGAGTGCTTGATTTCCTTAACAAAATTAGTTGCACCTGTTCTTTCCCATACGGCAGATGAGGTTTGGAGCTTTATCCCTTCAGTTAAAGAAGAAAGTGTTCAGCTAACTGATATGCCAGAGTATAAAGAACTGCCTAACGCTAAGGGACTAGAAGAGAAATGGACATCATTTATGAAACTTCGTGATGATGTTTTGAAGGCTCTTGAAGAAGCGCGCAATGAAAAGGTAATTGGTAAATCACTTACAGCGAAAGTAACAATGTTTGTAGATGAAAAGGCGAAGAGCTTACTTGATTCCATTGATGAGAATGTTAAACAACTATTCATTGTTTCTGGTTTTGAGGTAGCAGGAAATTATGAGGATGCTCCTGAAGATGCTCTTAAGTTTGAAAATACAGCGATCGTTGTTTCTAAAGCTGAAGGAGAAACATGTGAACGCTGCTGGATTGTTACACCAGAAGTGGGTCTGGTTGAAGAATTTAATACATTATGCCCTAGATGTGCAGATGTTGTTAAAACGCAATACAGCCACTTAGCATAATATTTTTATGAGGAGGGTCAGACTCCGCAAGGTATATCTTGTGGAATCTGGCCCTTTGTTAATTGTTGTACTCACTGTAAAAACTTACACCGACTTTTAAATATGCAAGCGGATATAATAGGTAGAAATAAATAGAACGGAGGAGCATAAATGGATGCCAAAGCAGAACCACTTTATTCGGAACTCCGTAAAACACGAATGGAACTTATGGAAAGGTTAGAGGACAATAATTCTTCATCCCTTATTAAACCAATCATTAAAGCAGAACTATTAGATGTGGAAGATACATTAAATAAAATTGAATTAGGTCTTTTTGGCAGATGTGAAATTTCAGGTGAATTGATTCCTGAAGAGCTGCTAACTATGGTACCAACAATAAAATCCTTGGATGACTATGAAAAAATCGACTGTTACTTTAGAAAGGGGATATTTCATTAACAACAGGATTACTGTGTTTTTTATAAAGAATGTGCTAAAATGCAAAGGTAATACTATGAAAATGTGGGGGTTGCCTTTGTGTTTTATTACATAATTGCTTTACTAATTATTGCACTGGATCAGTTCACAAAATGGCTTATAGTCAAAAACTTCCAATTGGGAGAAAGTGTGGAAGTAATCAAAAATTTCCTCTATATAACCTCTCATCGAAACAAAGGTGCGGCTTGGGGAATTTTGCAAGGCCAAATGTGGTTTTTTTATGTAATAACGGTCATTGTTATCATCGGAATTATTTATTACATTCAAAAAGCTGCAAAAGGCAAACTGCTGCTAGGTGTATCTTTAGGCTTTATGCTAGGGGGAGCGATCGGTAATTTTATTGATCGTGTTTACCGGAAAGAAGTTGTTGATTTTATTAACACTTATATTTTTGGCTATGATTTCCCTGTCTTTAATGTTGCTGACTCCGCATTAGTAATCGGTGTTGCTTTGCTTATGATACAAATGCTGCTAGAAGAGAGAGCGTTGAAAAAGGAGAAATCTCATGGAGAAAATGGAACACATCATTCCTGAGGAACAGGCGGGTGAAAGAATCGATAAGGTTCTTACATCATTAAATAAGGAATGGTCTAGGACACAGGTTCAGCTGTGGATTAAGGATGAGCATGTTCTCGTCAACGGACAAAAAATAAAGACAAATTATAAATGCAGTCTGAATGATCAAATAGTGATTCAAATTCCTGAACCAGAGGAATTAGACGTTGTACCGGAAGAAATGGATTTAGATATTTATTATGAAGATCAGGATGTTTTAGTTGTCAATAAACCTAAAGGAATGGTTGTACATCCTGCACCTGGGCATTTAACAGGTACACTTGTTAATGGGCTTATGGCGCATTGTAAAGATTTGTCTGGGATCAATGGGGTCATGAGACCAGGGATTGTTCATCGAATTGATAAAGATACATCAGGTTTATTAATGGTGGCAAAAAATGATCTTGCCCATGAAAGTCTTGTGAATCAGCTAGTTGAAAAAACTGTAACTAGAAAATATAAGGCGATCGTTCATGGTGTAATCCCTCATGATTACGGAACAATTGATGCCCCTATTGCACGTGATCAGAAAGACCGGCAAAGTATGGCTGTTGTTGATAATGGAAAAAAAGCCGTTACACATTTTCATGTTCTCGATCGGTTTAACGATTATACGTTCATTGAATGCCAGCTGGAAACAGGCAGAACACATCAAATTAGGGTACATATGAAGTATATAGGCTACCCGCTTGTTGGAGATCCAAAATATGGCCCGAGAAAAACTCTTGATATAGGCGGACAGGCATTACATGCAGGTATTTTAGGCTTTGTCCATCCTAGATCAGGTGAATATATGGAATTTGAAGCCCCATTACCGGATTATTTCGAGCAATTAATGGAACAGCTCCAAAAATAATGATTGACATATGAGTGTATGTAAAATAAAATTACTATAGTTAAATAAGTCCTTTAATCACAGTCCCGTGAGGCTGAGAAGGAAGCGGATAAGATATCAAGTCATCTATTGTATGACTTGATCCTTAATGAACGCCTATATCCTCTCGCCATAGCGGCGAGAGTTTTTTTGTAAAGGGGTGGTTAACATTTCAGAGAAAGCAATCGTTCTTGATGAACAAGCAATAAGGAGAGCATTAACGAGGATTGCCCATGAGATCATAGAAAGAAACAAAGGTATTGAAGGCTGTGTTTTTGTCGGAATTCGAACTCGGGGAATATATCTTGCAACTCGGCTTGCTGAAAGAATCGAGCAAATTGAAGGAACAAAGATTGCTGTTGGGGAACTAGATATAACGCTATATAGAGATGATTTAACAAAAATTACAGCGAGTCAGGAACCACTAGTCAAAGGGTCGGATATACCTAAAGATATTAATGACCAGAAGGTTATACTGATTGATGATGTTCTTTATACAGGCAGGACAGTAAGAGCTGCTCTTGATGCATTGATGGATATCGGCAGACCTTCTACGATTCAACTAGCAGTCCTTGTTGATCGTGGACATAGGGAATTGCCAATCAGGGCAGATTTTGTTGGAAAAAACATTCCGACTTCAAGTTCAGAGAAAATTGTTGTGGCATTAAAGGAAGTCGATCAAGTCGATCAAGTAAGTATATATGAAAACTAAATAACCCTTTTTAAAAGCAGTCCTGTGAGACTGACAAAGGGGGAATTACACATACAGAATGTCCTTTTCTGTATACCTGTACCCTCTTTGCGCAAATTTGGCAAATGAGGGTTTTTTTATGGCTACTGGGAAAATCAAAAGAAATAGATATGAACATCAACTAGTAGGAGAGGTATATGATGAACAAACCAGTATTAGACATTAAAGATGTTCCATCACCAATGCAATGGTTAACATTAAGTTTACAGCATTTATTCGCCATGTTCGGCGCAACAGTATTAGTTCCGTATCTTGTTGATTTAGATCCTGCCATAGCCTTAATTTCAAGCGGCTTCGGCACACTGGCCTTTCTTATGATCACTAAATGGAAGGTTCCGGCCTATCTGGGCTCATCATTCGCCTATATCATTCCGCTGCAAATGGCAGGAAAAGCAGGCGGAATTGGGGCGATGATGATCGGAAGCTTTATGGTAGGTCTCTTGTATGGGGTTGTCGCTCTTATTATCAAAAAAGGCGGCTATCGTTGGCTAATGAATCTTCTGCCGCCAATAGTTGTCGGTCCAGTCATCATGGTTATCGGATTGGCTTTATCGGGAACAGCAGTAGGAATGGCGATGAATAACCCGGTAACAAGCGAATATAGTATGCTTCACTTCTCTGTAGCGCTTGTCACATTAGCTGTAACGATTATTTTCTCGGTTTACTTTAAAGGGATGCTAAGCATGATCCCAATCTTAGCTGGAATCATTATAGGGTATGTATATGCTCTTGCAGTAGGAATTGTTGATTTTACAGGTGTTCGGGAGGCAGACTGGATTGAAGTTCCTGATTTTGTTTTCCCATTCGCCGACTACAATATAAGCTTTACATTAGATCTCATGCTCTTAATGCTGCCTGTTGCAATCGTTACAATTTCTGAGCACATCGGACACCAGCTCGTCCTAGGAAAGGTAGTTAACAAAGATTATATTAAAGACCCTGGTCTACATCGTTCGCTTCTTGGAGATGGGACAGCAACGATGATCTCAGCGATCATGGGCGGACCGCCAAAGACTACGTATGGTGAAAACATCGGTGTACTCGCGATCACTAGAATATATAGTGTGTATGTATTAGGCGGTGCAGCCGTTTTAGCGATTATCTTCGGGTTTATCGGGAAAGTTTCAGCTCTCATCAGCTCTATTCCTACACCTGTTATGGGCGGAGTATCAATCCTTTTGTTTGGAATAATCGCCTCATCTGGATTGAGAATGTTAGTGGACAGCAAAGTAGACTTTGGTGACAAAAGAAATCTAGTGATTGCTTCGGTCATCCTAGTCATCGGCATTGGCGGAGCACATGTCGATATCGGACCATTGCAGATCCAGGGAATGGCTCTTGCAGCGATTTGCGGAGTGGTTTTAAACTTGATTTTACCTGGCCGAGAGCCGGTAAAGGATAATATGTTTGAAACAGAATTAGAATAAGGTTAATCAGTATAACGCCTTTTAAGTAAGTCCAGAGAGATTTGAAAGGGTGTTGAAGTGATTGGGTAAAAGGAAATCATTGCTTCCTTTTGCCAACTTGTCTCTTCAACTCTTCAGCACCCTGACAAAATGTCAGGGTGTTTTTTTTAGAAGATAAGGGAGGGTTTATGAATGAAACATTTACTAACGACAACTGAATTAACTATTAATGAAATTAACGAAATTCTTGAAGATGCTCAATACTTTTTAGATGGTGGTACATGGTCAGCTGGGAAAAATATGTTTGTAGCGAATTTATTCTATGAAAATAGCACGAGGACGAAATGCAGCTTTGAAGTTGCTGAAAGAAGATTAGGAATTAATACGATCCCATTTGAAGTGAGTACATCAAGTGTGCAAAAGGGTGAAACTCTTTATGATACGGTTAAAACGCTTGAAGCAATAGGAGCAAATGCAGTTATTATTCGCCATAGCGAAGATCGATATTTTGACAGTTTAGATGGAAAAACAGATGCTGCAATCATTAATGCTGGTGACGGATGTGGGCATCATCCTACACAATCGCTTCTAGATTTATTAACCATCAAACAGGAATTTGGCTGCTTTCATGGATTAAAGGTTGCGATTATCGGTGATATCAGACATAGCCGAGTAGCAAGGTCGAATGCTGATACTTTAGTAAGATTAGGTGCTGAAGTTGTTTTTTCAGGACCTGAAGAGTGGTTTGATGATGAAATTCTTGAAAATGGGGTCAATTTTGAAAATATTGATACAGCTGTAGCTACTTCCGATGTTGTCATGCTGTTAAGAATTCAGCATGAACGCCATGAAGTTAAAGGGGATCGAACAGCTGAAGAATACCATCAAGCCTACGGATTGACTGTGGAAAGGGAAAGAAAAATGAAGCCAGGAAGCATCATTATGCATCCAGCTCCTATCAATCGTGATGTTGAAATAGCTGATTGCTTAGTAGAATGTGAACGGTCAAGAATATTTAAGCAAATGACGAATGGTGTTTTTGTAAGAATGGCGGTATTAAAAAGAGCACTTGAACAATCTGAAAGGGGCGGTAAAGATGTCAACACTTATAAAGAATGGGCAGTTGCTAACTAATGAAGGGGAGTTCATTAGAAGAGATATCTTAATAGAATCTGGAAAGATTGTTGAAATAAAAGAAGGAATTTCAAAGGAAGCAAAAGAAACGATTGATGCTTCGGGTTTGCTTATTGCTCCTGGATTTATTGATCTGCATGTCCACCTTCGCGAGCCAGGAGGCGAGAAGAAGGAAACTATTGAGACTGGAACTAAGTCCGCTGCAAAGGGCGGATTTACAACGGTTGCGGCCATGCCAAACACTAGACCTGTTCCTGATTCTAAGGAACAATTGGAAAAGTTAAATAAACGTATTGAAGAAACGGCTTCTGTTCGAGTTCTTCCATATGCATCTATTACCATTCGTGAGATTGGTGAAGAGCTGACAGATTTCCAAGCACTTAAGGAAGCTGGGGCTTTTGCCTTTACGGATGATGGGGTTGGCGTTCAATCGGCTGCGATGATGCTTGCCGCTATGAAGCGTGCTGCTGAAATTAATATGCCAATTGTAGCCCATTGTGAAGAAAATACGCTTATAAATAAAGGCTCCGTTCATGAAGGAACTTTTTCAAAAGCAAATGGTTTGAATGGTATTCCTTCTGTATGTGAATCTGTCCATATAGCTAGGGATGTATTGCTCGCTGAGGCTGCTGATTGCCATTACCATGTTTGTCATATTAGTACAAAGGAATCCGTAAGGGTCGTACGCGATGCAAAAAAGGCAGGTATTAAAGTTACGGCTGAAGTAACGCCTCATCATCTTTTATTATGTGAGGAAGACATCCCTGGCCTTGATACGAATTATAAAATGAACCCTCCACTAAGAGGTTTAGCTGATAAAGAAGCACTAATTGAAGGAATTCTCGATGGAACAATTGACTTTATTGCTACTGATCATGCGCCACATTCAGCAGAGGATAAAGCAGAAGGCATGAAGCTGGCACCATTCGGGATTGTTGGATTGGAAACAGCGTTCCCACTCCTTTATACACATTTCGTGGAAAAAGGGATTTTCTCTTTAAAGCAATTAATTGATTATTTAACAATAAAACCTGCTCAAGCTTTTGGTTTATCTTTAGGGAAAATTGAAGTAGGAGCAGAAGCAGATATCGTCTTACTAGACTTAGAACATACAGAAAAAATTGATCCTGAACAATTTTTATCAAAGGGCAGAAATACACCTTTTGGAGGCTGGGAGTGCAAAGGCTGGCCTGTATTAACAATGGTTAATGGGCAAGTTGCATGGAGTAACAGAAAAGTAACAGTATGAATGAACAGCAAGAGGAATCCTGCTACAAGGGGTGTATATAAATGATAAAAAAAGAATTATGTCAAGTTGTATCACAACAAGAAATTGCTGAACGTATTTTTGAGCTCACCTTAAAAGGTGAGCTTGTTAACGAAATGAATGAGCCTGGCCAATTTGTCCATTTGAAGATTTCTGAACAATTTGACCCGCTTTTGAGAAGACCGATTAGTATTTCTGCCATAAACAAAGACGAGAAAGAGTTCACAATGATTTACCGTGCGGAGGGTAAAGGAACTATCATTCTATCAGAGAAGAAACCAGGTGATACTGTTGATGTTCTAGGCCCTCTAGGTCATGGCTTTCCATTAGAAGAGGCCAGTGCTGGAGAAACGGCACTTTTAGTTGGGGGAGGAATAGGTGTTCCGCCTCTATTTGAATTGTCTAAGCAGCTTGTAAAAAAAGGGGTCAAGGTTATTCATGTACTTGGCTTCCAATCATCAAATGTTGTTTTTTACGATGAGCAATTTACACAGCTCGGGGAAACATATGCTGCAACAGTTGATGGCAGCTATGGCAGGAAAGGATTTGTCACAAATGTGATCGAAGACGACAAAATTAACTTTGATATTCTCTATTCCTGCGGGCCTACTCCAATGCTAAAAGCATTAGAACAAGCATATAAACATAAGAAAGTTTACCTGTCCTTAGAGGAAAGAATGGGCTGTGGAATTGGAGCCTGCTTCGCTTGTGTATGTCATACTGGAGAAGATCCTACTGGATACACATATAAAAAGGTATGCAGTGATGGTCCGGTTTTCAAGGCAGGGGAGGTTGTATTATGAAAACTTTAGAAATAAGCCTGCCAGGATTACAATTGAAAAATCCGGTTATGCCGGCATCAGGCTGTTTTGGGTTTGGCAGAGAGTTTAGTCAGCTTTTTGATTTAAGCTTGCTCGGAGCAATTATGATAAAGGCTACAACATTTGAGCCTCGATTTGGAAATCCGACACCACGAGTAGCGGAAACCTCCGCTGGTATGCTGAATGCAATAGGATTGCAAAATCCGGGCTTAGAAAAAGTAATAAATGAAGAGCTGCGCTGGTTAGAGCAATTTGATGTTCCGATCATTGCTAATGTTGCTGGCTCCCAGGAAGAAGATTATATTGCTGTCGCTAAAGAGATTTCTAAAGCACCAAATGTCCATGCATTAGAATTGAATATATCCTGTCCAAATGTTAAGACAGGCGGCATTGCTTTTGGCACAATTCCTGAAGTGGCAAAGAACTTAACGAAAAAGGTTAAGGAAGTTTCTGAAGTACCTGTATACGTTAAATTATCACCAAATGTGACAAATATAGTTGATATGGCAAAAGCGATCGAAGACGGCGGTGCCGATGGTTTAACAATGATTAACACTTTAGTTGGCATGAGAATTAACTTGAAGACCGGAAAACCGATCTTAGCGAATCAAACAGGCGGATTATCGGGCCCAGCTATTAAACCAGTGGCAATCCGGATGATCCACGAGGTTAGCCAGCGAGTATCTATTCCAATCATCGGAATGGGCGGTATTCAATCAGCGGAAGATGTAATTGAATATTATTATGCTGGAGCAAGTGCTGTAGCTGTAGGAACAGCCAATTTCGTTGATCCATTTGTTTGCCCGACAATTATTGAAGAATTACCAGAACTATTACAAAGCCTAGGCTTCGAACATATTTCTGAGTGCACGGGAAGGAGCTGGAAATAAGCATGGATAAATCTATTATTATCGCTCTTGATTTTGCTGGTAAAAATGAAGTCTTCCGATTCCTCGAGAATTTTGGAGATGAGAAGTTATTTTTAAAGGTTGGAATGGAACTGTATTATCAAGAGGGGCCAGGCATCGTTCATGATTTGAAGGCACAAGGCCACGATGTTTTTCTAGATTTAAAGCTTCATGATATTCCAAATACAGTGAGAAGTGCGATGAAAGGACTTGCTAGGCTTGGGTGTGACCTCGTTAATGTACATGCTGCAGGCGGGAAAGAAATGATGGAAGCAGCTCTTGAAGGTTTAGATGCTGGAACCGGAACTGGACAGGCTAGACCTGCTTGTATTGCAGTTACTCAATTAACAAGCACATCAGAGGAGCAAATGAAGAAAGAACAGTTAATCAATGTTTCTTTAGAAGAGTCTGTTCTTCATTATGCATCACTTGCTAAGCAAGCGGGTATGGATGGTGTCGTATGTTCTACTTTCGAGGCTAGCCCGATTACTCAAGTATTAGGGAATTCATTTTTAACTGTGACACCTGGCATTCGTTTAAAGTCAGACGATGTAGAGGATCAAAAGCGGGTAGCCACTCCTGAATTTGCAAAATCAGAAGGTGTTTCGGCGATAGTTGTTGGCCGTTCAATTACTAAATCAGACAATCCGCTGGAGAAATATTTCATGTTCAAACAATCGTGGGAGGGTGTTCACCAATGCATCGCAAAATAGCAGAAAGCCTACTTGAAATTAAAGCTGTCGCATTAAAGCCAAACGATCCTTTTACATGGTCATCAGGTCTCCGTGCGCCAATTTACTGTGATAATCGCCTTACATTATCCTACCCTACCGTCCGTAAAGAAATTGCTAATGGGCTAAAGGAAACGGTTTTAGCGAAGTTTCCAGATGCAGAACTTATTGCAGGTACTGCTACAGCGGGTATTCCGCATGCTGCTTGGGTAAGTGATTTAATGGATCTTCCTATGTGTTATGTACGTTCAAAGCCGAAAGGCCATGGTCAGGGGAATCAGATTGAAGGTAAGGCTGAAGCGGGCCAAAAGGTCGTAGTCGTGGAAGATTTAATTTCTACAGGAGGCAGCGTCATTACCGCTGTTGAGGCACTTAGAAAGGCTGGCTGTATCGTGTTAGGGGTCGTAGCTATTTTCTCTTATCAGCTTCAAAAGGGTAGAGAGCTATTGGAAAATGCTGATATTACTGCTTATACGTTAACTGACTTTGAAACTTTGTCAGAAATTGCAAGAGAAAAAGGTTATATTCAGGAAGAAGATATGAAGAAGCTTTCGGAATGGAGAAATGACCCTGTAGAATGGGGAAAACAAGCATAAATTAATTCAAAAAGGCAAGCACAATTGGCTTGCCTTTTATTAATTTTTTAAAGCGAGAATTGTTTCCTCATCAGGGGTTACATAAATCGTTTGCTGATTATCATAGATGACGAACCCAGGCTTTGCACCGCTCGGCTTTTTGACATGCCTGATTTGTGTAAAATCTACAGGAACAGAGCTAGAATTTCGCGCTTTGCTGAAATAGGCTGCAAGGGATGCTGCCTCTAGAATTGTTTTCTCCATTGGTTCCTTGCTTCGTATGACTACATGGGAACCTGGAATATCTTTTGTGTGAAGCCAAATCTCATCTCTTCCTGCCAGCTTATTCGTTAAGTAGTCATTTTGTTTATTATTTTTTCCGACTAATATTTCTGTTCCGTCTGAAGACATATAGCGATCTAGTACAGGCTTTGCATTTTGGATTTTTTTATTTTTTCGCTTCTTTTTATCTTTTATATATTGACCTTCGATAAGTTCTTCGCGGATTTCCTCGATATCCTTCGGTGAAGCCGATTCAACTTGCTGCAGCAATGCTTCAAAATACGCTTGCTCTTTTCTTGCTATCTCAATCTGTTCTTTTACGATACTAATAGCATTTTTCGCTTTCTGGTATTTTGTAAAATACTTTTGAGCATTTTCCGATGGAGTTTTTTGCGGCTCTAACGGAATGGTCACGGTTGCCCCATGTTCATCATAGTAGTTGATGACTTTGATTTCCTTCATTCCTTTTTGAATGGCAAAAATATTAGCTGTAACTAATTCGCCATACAGCTGATGAATATCCGCATTTTCTGCTTCCTTTAAAGTAGCTAAAAGCTTATCAATTTTCTTCTCATTTTTTTCTTTTTCGTTCATGATAAAACGTTCAAGATCATGTGCTTGCTGTTTAACACGGTCACGTTCAGCCTTGCCAAAATAAAAGCGATCAAGCATTTCGCTTAGTGTTTGAAACTCCCTGGCCTTTCCTTGTAAATAAGTCAATGGAAAAAGATAATAGCTCTCTTTCTCACCACCCATTGTTATAGCGGGCTGTATTTGCTGTTTCTTCACTTTTTGCAAAATCGCTAAAAACGTCTTCGGCAAAGTTGCCCGATTAGCTAGTCCTGCCTGAAAGATGACTTCCTTTGCGAAAAGTGGAGATATTCCAGCAAAGCTTGAGACAAGCTGCTTATCAAGCTTCCCGCTATTAAAATCCAATTGCCTCAACACTTCAGTTTCGTCTGCTTCAAATGGATTTAATTTATTCTGACTTGGCGGCAATATGTATTCGTGTCCAGGCAATATGGCCCTATGTGAATTAACGGCAAATGAAACATGCTTAATACTATCTAGAATCATATTTCTCGTTTTATCGACTAATGTAATATTGCTATGCCGGCCCATAATTTCCACAATTAATTGTTTATAGGACGTATCCCCGATTTCGTTCCGCCCTTTTACTTCAAAAATCATAATCCGATCTAAATCCACCTGCTTAATATCTTCAAGAAAATACCCTTCTAAATGTTTTCTTAGGAGCATACAAAACATTGGAGGCTCAGCAGGGTTGTCATGAGTTTCATTTGTCAGCTGCACCCTTGCATAGCTTGGGTGAGCAGATAGGAGGAGTTTATGATTTTTTCCGTTGGCTCTTACTACTAAAATAATTTCATTTTTATAAGGCTGATGAATTTTATTAATTCTTCCGCCTTTTAATTCACGGGTCAATTCTTCAGTCATGGCCCTAGTAAATAAACCGTCAAATGACATAAGGGAACATCCTCTTCTTATTTAATATCTTCTTACACTTGCCGTAATAAGGTGGCAGCAATATTAGTGCTTAACGGACAACAGGACCGTTATTTGAGGAAAAGGGTGTTAATTTCTGATGTTTACGGACATACGTTCCGTTAATATGTAAAAAAGCATCGATTTCCTTGTGTTTTTTCAAAAATAGCGTCCTCTGTGTCCGTTTAGCCTTAAATTTAGATTATTTAATAGAAATAACGGATTCAATGTCCGTTTGTTTCTTCACCACATTTGTTTTTATCCTGCTCTCCTAAATATAATAGCATTTTTTTGGACGAGTCTGAATAAGCTTTCTTTAGACTAGACTGTTTTCGGGGTGATGTTTGCTAATTAAAAGGGGTGGTAGGTCCGAATGCTGTCACTTTAAAGGCATCTTTTCATAATAAAGGTCATAACTCTAGTTTGTACAAATATTTGCTTTTTTCTACAAGAAGCTAGAAAAGCGAGGCGACTGTTCAGCCCCGACAAGCATAAGGCAATCTTTCATGAAGGTTGTATTTTAACCTTTATGGAAGATTGACTTATGACCTCGAGGGGCTAGGAGCCGCAGCTAGACAATAAGGAGGAAGTGTGATGTTCGGATGAGATTTCATGAAATGAATGAAACAGAAGTTGAGCAGGCCCTTAATTCTGATAAGAAAGCCGGTTTAACTAAAGACGATGTAAAAAACCGAAGAAAACAATTTGGCTATAATGAACTGGAAGAAGGAGAAAAACAGTCTGCCCTACTTTTGTTTTTTAGTCAATTTAAGGATTTCATGGTCCTTGTTTTACTAGCAGCGACACTTGTTTCGGGACTCCTTGGTGAATACATAGATGCTGTCGCCATTATTGCTATCGTAATAATAAATGGTTTGCTTGGATTTTTTCAAGAAAGAAAAGCGGAAAAATCATTAGCCGCATTAAAAGAGCTTTCGGCGCCTCAGGTGAGTGTTTTAAGAGATGGGGAATGGATGAAGATTCCCACAAAGGAAATTGTCGTTGGAGATATTATTAAGTTTTCAAGTGGAGATCGAATCGGGGCAGATGTAAGATTAATAGAATCCAATAGCCTTGAAGTGGAAGAATCTGCACTCACTGGCGAATCGTTGCCGGTTTCGAAAACAATAGGCTCTATTAAAGCAGCAAATCTTGGAATTGGCGACATGGAAAACATGGCGTTTATGGGCACATTAGTTACACGCGGAAGCGGAGTAGGGCTAGTCGTTGCAATCGGGAT
Source organism: Bacillus sp. JJ1474 (assembly GCF_036965225.1). Taxonomy (NCBI): domain Bacteria; kingdom Bacillati; phylum Bacillota; class Bacilli; order Caryophanales; family Bacillaceae; genus Bacillus; species Bacillus sp. JJ1474. Next base: position 16,337 of record NZ_JBALPC010000014.1, read on the forward strand.
GAAAACAGCTATGGGGCAAATTGCTGATTTGCTGCAAAAGGCTGAAACAATGACTACTCCATTGCAGCGCAGGCTTGAGCAGCTTGGGAAAATTCTCATCACGGTGGCCCTATTACTAACTGTTCTTGTAGTAGTTGTCGGGGTTTTACAAGGGCATGATCTTTATACGATGTTCCTTGCTGGAGTTTCATTGGCTGTTGCGGCAATTCCAGAAGGGCTTCCAGCCATTGTAACGGTTGCCTTATCCCTCGGTGTCCAAAGAATGATTAAGCAGAAGGCTATCGTAAGGAAGCTTCCAGCAGTTGAAACGCTAGGTTGTGCTTCGGTAATCTGTTCAGATAAAACAGGAACAATGACGCAAAACAAAATGACCGTTACTCATCTTTGGAGCGGCGGCAACGTATGGGGTGTTGATGGCGTTGGCTATGAACCTCAAGGGAAGTTCTATCGAAATGACAAGCAAATAGAAATAAAGAATGAAAAGTCACTTCAGCAATTGCTTATGTTCGGTATGCTCTGCAATCATGCAGAAATTAAACAAAAAGGTAATGAATATGTTATCGATGGAGATCCAACAGAAGGTGCTTTGCTCGTTGCGGCTATGAAGGCAGGTTACAGCCGTAACACTTTATTAAGCCAATATCAAATAATGAAGGAATTCCCGTTTGATTCTTCCAGAAAAATGATGAGCATCATCGTAAAGGATCATAAGGGCAGGCAATTTATTGTCACAAAAGGTGCACCCGATGTGTTAGCTGGAATATCCAGAAGTGTACTTTGGGACGGAAAACGCCAGCTTATGTCTCGTGAAGTTTCTAATAAAATTCAAGAAGCAATTGAAAGCTTAGCCTCTCAAGCCTTAAGAACAATTGCGATTGGATTTAAAGAAATTCCTGAAAATACAATTATTTTACATGAAAAAGAGGCAGAAAGAGATCTTACTTTTATAGGGCTTCATGGCATGATTGACCCTCCAAGACCAGAAGTAAAGGATGCTGTTAAGGAGTGCAGGGACGCAGGCATTAAAACCGTCATGATTACCGGTGATCATGTAATTACCGCAAAAGCAATAGCAAGTCAGCTTGGTATTTTTACAAACAACTCAAAGGTTTTAGATGGTAATGCGCTTTCAGAAATGGATGTTCATGAATTAGAAGAAGTAGTAGATGATGTTTCTGTTTTTGCCAGAGTTTCGCCAGAGCATAAATTGAAAATTGTCAAGGCTCTGCAGAACAGAGGACATATTGTGGCCATGACAGGTGATGGCGTTAATGATGCACCGGCCATTAAAGCTGCGGATATTGGGGTAGCAATGGGGATAACAGGGACAGACGTGGCCAAGGAAGCATCCGCGTTAGTTCTGCTTGATGATAATTTTGCTACGATAAAAGCAGCTATAAAAGAAGGCAGAAATATTTACGAGAATATTAGAAAGTTTATCCGATATTTGCTAGCTTCCAATGTTGGTGAAATTCTTGTTATGCTTTTTGCTATGCTGCTAGGTTACCCCCTTCCTTTAGTGCCTATTCAAATTCTTTGGGTAAATCTTGTAACGGACGGCTTACCTGCAATGGCTTTAGGTTTAGATCAGCCTGAAGATGATGTGATGAAACGGAAGCCAAGAAATCCTAGAGAGGGAGTATTTGCTAGGGGACTTGGCTGGAAAGTAGTATCACGAGGCTTTTTGATTGGGGTTGTAACTTTAATTGCCTTCATCATCGTATACAATAAAAATCCAGATGAACTCGCATACGCACAAACGATTGCCTTTTCCACCCTAGTAATGGCTCAGTTAATTCACGTATTTGATTGCCGCAGTGAGAAATCTGTTTTTGCAAGAAATCCGTTTGGCAACAAATATTTAGTTTGGGCAGTTATTTCATCCTTGGCTTTATTGTTCGTTGTCATTTACTATCCGCCTTTACAGCCAATTTTCCATACAGTTCCAGTAGTAATGAAGGATTGGTTTATGATTACTGGGCTTGCTGCTTTACCAACATTTTTATTAGCTGGTTCTTTTTTGGCAAGAAAAAGAAAATAAGATATGGTATAATCCAAAAGGTAATAGAGCATTTACTATTGCCTTTTTTGCTTGTATTCAAATTTTTAAATACATTTTTCTTTCCTTATGGTAAAATACGAACTAAATGTTTAATTATTTTTGTAATCCATAGATCAGGGCGTGTTTAATTATGGTTATAAGTATGACTGGTTTTGGCAGAGGGAAGAAGGTTGAGGGTTCTTTTACTGCCATAGTTGAAGTTAAAACGGTAAATCATCGATTTGCTGAATACCAAATTAGAATGCCGAAACAGCTTCTTTATCTGGAAGATAAAATTAAGAAAAAAATTAGTGAATATGTCCAAAGAGGCAGAATTGAAGTTTATATTACGATTGAGGGACAGAGCCTTTCAAGTCGGCATGTTCAAATAGATTGGGCATTATTAGACGAATATGTTAAATACATAACGGATATTAAAAACAAATATTCAATTGAAACTGAAATTACGCTTCAAGATGTAACGAGGGAAGAGCTTATTTTAATTGTAGATAAAGAAACGAATAATGAAAATGTAGAATGTTTGTTGCTTGCGGCTGTTGAAGAGGCGTGTCAACAATTATGGCAAATGCGTAAATTAGAGGGTGTAGAGCTCGAAAAGGATCTAAACTTTAATCTTAGTAAATTAAATGAGCGGCTTTCTGAACTAAAGGAGCAAGCCCCGAAAGTAATACAGCAATATCAAGAGAAACTAGCCAAGCGGATGTCTGATTTTTTGAATGGGCAAGTGGATGAAACACGACTGTTAACGGAAGTAGCTGTTTTCGCCGATAAGTCAGATATTAACGAGGAAGTCACTCGTCTTTATAGTCATATCAATCAGTTTTTGCAAACTTTGCAAGCGAATGAACCGATTGGAAGAAAATTAGATTTCATCCTTCAGGAGATGAACCGTGAAGTTAATACAATCGGTTCGAAAGGAAATGATTCTTCTATTGCTTTTTTTGTAGTAGAGATGAAAAGCCTGCTGGAGAAAATGAAGGAACAGGTCCAAAATATTGAATGACTGTTTAGAAAAAGGCTCGCGGGGCCAAAATATATAACTGATACTTGGAGGAACCTGATGGCGATTAAATTAATTAATATTGGCTTTGGCAATATTGTTTCAGCCAATCGTATTATCTCTATAGTAAGTCCCGAATCTGCACCGATAAAAAGAATCATACAAGATGCTCGTGATCGCGGTTCTTTAATAGATGCAACCTATGGCAGGCGGACGAGGGCAGTTATTGTTATGGATAGTGACCACGTCATTCTCTCAGCAGTTCAGCCAGAAACTGTCGCCCACCGCTTAGATGACAGAGATGATACTATTGATGAAGGGTAGGATTGAATAATGAAGGAAAAAGGTTTATTGATTGTTTTGTCCGGCCCTTCCGGTGTAGGGAAGGGCACTGTTCGGAAAGAGATCTTTTCGCAGCCGGATACCGCTTTTGAATACTCCATTTCAATGACAACAAGGTCTCCTAGAGAAGGCGAGATTGATGGAATTGACTATTTCTTCAAATCCCGTGAAGAATTTGAAGCCTTAATTGAACAAGAAAAACTTCTTGAGTATGCTGAATTCGTTGGGAATTATTATGGTACGCCTGTAGATTATGTGCAAGAGACATTGGAAAAGGGAAAGGATGTTTTCCTAGAAATTGAAGTACAGGGTGCTCGCCAAGTGCGGAAAAAATTCCCAGATGGCTTATTCATTTTTCTTGTTCCGCCAAGCCTATCGGAATTAAAAAACAGAATTGTCACAAGAGGAACAGAAACTGAAGATATTATTAACAACCGGATGACGGTTGCAAAAGAAGAAATTGAAATGATGAACTTGTATGATTATGTCGTTGAAAATGACCAAATTGAGCTTGCATGTGAAAGAATTAAAGCAATTGTAGTTGCTGAACATTGCCGAAGAGAACGTGTTGAGCCACGATATATTAAAATGCTGGAGGTTGAATAATATATGCTATATCCTTCTATTGATTCATTAATGACAAAAATTGATTCTAAATATTCACTTGTATCTGTAGCTGCAAAGCGTGCCCGCATGATGCAAGTAAATGCAAAGCCGCAGCTTGATAAATATGTATCACACAAAAATGTTGGCAAAGCATTAGAGGAAATCAATGCGGATCAGCTTCACTACCGTCTTGCAAAAAAGCAAAAGGATGAAGCTTACGAATAGTACCTGATAAAAATAACAACCGTAACTGGTTGTTATTTTTATTTCTTAACTAAATTGTATAGGTAAAAAGTAAGGTAAAACTTGATTAAAAGATGAAAAAAAAAGGCACTTCTTGCATAATAAAGGTAGAACTTGTTGGTGGATGGAGGTCCAATTATGCTCATCGGAAAAAAAATTCTTTTATGCGTTACAGGTGGCATTGCCGTTTATAAGGCTGCTGCCCTGACTAGTAAACTAACTCAGGCTGGTGCGGATGTAAAGGTTGTTCTAAGTAAATCAGCTGAAAAATTTGTAACCCCCTTAACATTTCAAGCTTTATCTCGAAATGATGTTTATACAGATACATTTGATGAAAAGAATTCTGAAGTAATTGCCCATATCGATCTAGCTGATTGGGCTGATTTAATATTAATTGCACCTGCTACAGCAAATATAATTGGAAAGCTGGCAAACGGGATTGCAGATGATATGATTACGACTACACTGCTTGCTGCTACTGCTCCTGTTTGGGTTGCCCCTGCTATGAATGTCCATATGTACAATCACCCAGCAGTTCAGAAAAACATTAACACGCTTCACAGCTTCGGTTATAGGTTTATCGAGCCGGGAGAAGGATACCTTGCGTGCGGATATGTAGGGAAAGGGAGATTGGAGGAGCCAGAGAAAATAACAGAACTGATTGGGGACCATTTTCGAACAAACCATATAAATCTATCAGGATCAAAGCTTGTCATTACAGCTGGTCCTACTAGGGAAAAAATTGACCCGGTCAGATATATTACCAATCATTCATCAGGAAAAATGGGATATGCGATTGCTGAGGAGGCTGCTAAGACTGGCGCAAATGTTGTGCTCATCTCAGGTCCTGTTTCACTCCAGGCACCAGCGGGTGTAAATGTAATAAAGGTAGAGAGCGCTGAAGAAATGTATGAAGCAGTAATATCCCAATACGAAAATGCAGATATCGTAATAAAAACTGCTGCAGTTGCAGACTATCGTCCGAAAATAACGTATGATCATAAGGTGAAAAAACAGCCAGGAGAACAAAGCATAGAGCTTGAGAGAACTAAGGATATTCTTTTTGAACTTGGCAAAGCAAAAAAACATCAAATTTTGATTGGGTTTGCTGCAGAAACAGATCATGTAGCAGAGTACGCCCGTGAAAAGCTCAAGAAAAAAAATGCAGATATGATTGTCGGAAATAATGTAAAAACCGAAGGAGCAGGCTTTGGAACAGACACGAATATTGTGACGTTATTTAAACGGGATGGCACGTTAGAAGAGCTCCCTCTTATGTCAAAGCATGAGGTTGCAGCAAAAATACTCCATGAAGCTTCTTTATTATTAAGGAATGAACATAAATGAACATTGCCAGTGTAATCGTTGATGTACCGGCAAGACAAACGGACAGGGCTTTTGATTATTTAATCCCGGATCATTTAATAGATGTTATACAAATTGGGATGAGGGTGATTGTTCCTTTTGGGCCGAGGAAAATTCAAGGCTTTGTGACAGACATAAAAGCTGAATCTGTTTTCAAGCAACTAAAAAGGCTAATAGAACCAATGGATTTAACTCCAGTATTGAATCAGGAACTCCTAACTCTTGGCGATTGGTTAACGGAAACAACACTCTGTTATAAGATTTCAGCCTACCAAGTCATGCTGCCTGCAGCTTTAAAAGCTAAATATGAAAAAAAACTTAAACTAATAGAAGCTGACAATCCGGTTGAATTGCCTACTCAAGTTATGGAAGTTTTTTCGAGTCGGGACATAATTTCTTGGCAGGAAGCAGTTGAGAAGGGCTATTTATCTATGCTGCAGAAAGAGGTAACGAAAGGGACAGTTGAAATTTTATACGAAGTAAAGGAACGAGTAAGAAAGAAAAAGCTTAAGGCGATTTATACAAATTTAAGTAAGGAAGAGCTATATGCTGAAATAGAAAGCTTGCCGTCTCAAGCCACTAAACAAAAGCAAGTGCTGGACTTTTTTTTACACACTGAGGAGAAAATCATTGAACTTCGTGAGCTTCTCGTGAAGCTTCGGATTACCTCTTCTGTTGTAAATGGATTAATCCACAAAGGGATATTACGGCAAAAGGAATTAGAAGTATACAGAGATCCTTATGGGGAACGAACTTTTGCAAGAACGGAACCACTGCCATTATCATCGGACCAAGAAAATGCGATTAAGCCAATCTTATCAACTATTGAAATAGAAAGCCACGAAACTTTTTTATTATATGGTGTAACCGGGAGCGGCAAAACGGAAGTTTATCTTCAATCCATTCAAACGGTACTTGAGAAGGGAAAAGAAGCCATAGTCCTTGTTCCAGAAATTTCACTAACCCCGCAAATGGTCAAAAGATTTAAGGGGAGATTTGGGGACCAAGTAGCAGTTCTTCACAGCGGTCTTTCAACCGGAGAAAAGTATGATGAATGGCGAAAAATTCAAAGACAGGAAGTAAAAGTTGTAGTCGGTGCCAGATCAGCCATTTTCGCTCCTTTTCAAAATCTCGGAATTATCATAATTGATGAGGAGCATGAGACAAGCTATAAACAAGAGGAAAACCCAAGGTATCATGCTCGCGATGTGGCGATCCATAGAGCAGCTACCCATAAATGTCCTGTTGTTCTAGGAAGTGCGACCCCTTCACTCGAGTCATTTGCTAGGGCGCAAAAAGGAGTTTACAAGCTTTTATCGATGCCGAAGAGAATGAATAATCAAGCTTTGCCTGAAGTAGCCATCATCGATATGAGGGAAGAATTGAGAGCTGGAAACCGCTCGATGTTTTCTCAAATGCTTCTTGAAAAAATAAAAGATCGATTAGAAAAAAAAGAACAAATTGTTTTATTTTTAAATAAAAGAGGCCACTCCTCTTTTGTCATGTGCAGAGATTGCGGGTTTGTTGTTAACTGCCCAAATTGCGATATATCACTAACCTATCATCGATTTAATCAGCATATGAAATGTCATTATTGCGGATACGAAGCAACAGTGCCAAATAACTGCCCTGAATGCCAGAGTGAGCATATTCGTTATTTTGGAACTGGAACGCAGAAAGTCGAGGAGGAACTGGCGAAGATTCTTCCTGAAGCGACCGTCATTCGTATGGATGTTGATACAACAAGTAAAAAGGGTGCCCATGAAAAACTGTTGGATCAATTCCAGGCCGGGCATGCTGATATCCTTCTTGGAACACAAATGATTGCAAAAGGATTGGATTTTCCAAACATAACATTAGTTGGGGTATTATCCGCTGATACTATGCTCCATCTCCCGGATTTCAGATCGTCAGAGAAAACCTTTCAGCTGCTGACTCAAGTTAGTGGACGTGCAGGAAGACATGAGCTTGAAGGAGAGGTTGTCATTCAGACGTATACCCCAGAGCATTATAGCGTCGAATTAGCAGGTGAACAGGATTATGCTCGTTTTTATGATAAAGAAATGATGATAAGGAAAATCCATAAATATCCGCCGTTCTACTATATATCCTTAGTTACAGTTAGTCATGAGGAATTACTGAAGGCAGTGTCGGTTACAGAAAAAATCACAGCCTTTATTCGCTCCAAGCTATCCAATGAAGCAATATGTCTTGGCCCTGTTGCTTCTCCAATTCCTAGGATTAATAATAGATATAGGTACCAATGTTTGATAAAATACAAGCGGGAACCAGCTCTAGGCGAGTCTCTCAAAAAAATGCTTGATCACTATCAACAGGAGATTCATTCGGGCGGACTGCAAATTTCCGTAGATCTAAATCCATATATATTAATGTAGTAAAATTGGCGAAAAGATTTAGATAAATTTAGTTATGAATCATGTAAAAATAGTTGAAAATAGGTAAATAAGAAGACATTGGAGGAACTAGATTGTCAGTCAGAAAAATCGTCACTTATCCTTCTGAAATATTAGAGGTACAGTGTAAACCAGTTAAGTTTTTTGATAAAAAACTCGTAAAAATATTAAATGACATGTATGATACGATGATTGAATTTGACGGAGTTGGACTAGCTGCCCCACAAATTGGTCTTGATCAGCAAATTGCGATTGTTGATATTGATGATGATAGCGGCACAATCGAAATGATCAATCCGGAAATACTAGAAATAAAAGGAGAACAGATTGGGCCAGAAGGCTGCTTGAGTTTTCCAGGGTTATATGGAGAAGTAAATAGACCTGCCTATGTGAAAATCAAAGCACAAGATCGGAAAGGGAAATTTTATACACTTGAAGCAGAAGATTTCTTGGCGAGAGCGATTTTACACGAAATTGATCATCTTCAAGGAATTTTATTTACTTCCAAAGTAATTAGATACCTTGAAGAATCTGAGCTGGAAGGAGCGGAGTAATATGACAAAAATTGTTTTTATGGGAACACCAGATTTCTCTGTTCCTGTCCTGCAGCAAATTATAAAAGACGGGTTTGAGGTTATAGGAGTTGTTACACAGCCTGACCGTCCTGTAGGGAGAAAAAGGGTATTAACACCCCCACCAGTAAAGGTAGAGGCAGAAAAACATGGAATCCCTGTTTATCAGCCGGAAAAAATCAGAGAAAAAGCTGAGCTAGACAAAATCTTAGCATTGAATCCTGATTTAATTGTAACTGCCGCTTTTGGGCAAATTTTACCTAAGGAGTTATTAGACGCTCCTAAATTCGGATGTATTAATGTTCATGCATCTTTGCTTCCAGAATTAAGAGGAGGTGCACCTATCCACTATTCTATTATTCAAGGGAAGAAAAAGACAGGCATTACAATAATGTATATGGCCGAAAAGCTTGATGCCGGGGATATATTAACCCAGGTAGAGGTGCCAATTACGGATACTGATACAGTTGGTACGCTGCACGATAAGCTTAGTGTGGCAGGTTCTGATCTTTTATCCGACACTTTGCCTAAGCTGATCAAAGGGGAATTACAGCCTATCCATCAAAATGACGCTAATGCTACCTTCGCTTCAAATATAAAAAGAGAGCAGGAAAAAATTGATTGGACAAAAACAGGTGAGGAAATTTATAACCATATACGCGGGTTAAATCCTTGGCCTGTTGCTTACACCACATTAAACGATGCTGTCATAAAAGTTTGGTGGGCTGAAAAGGTTCATGGGGATTCAAATCAGCCACCAGGGACCATTATAAGATATAAGGATCATGATCTAGTTATTGCAACTGGTAATGAGACCGCCATTAAAATTATCGAACTTCAGCCAGCAGGAAAGAAAAAAATGACTGCGGAGCAATTTTTACGAGGTGCTGGGTCACAAGTCACGACTGGGGATCGTTTAGGAGTTGAACAATGAAAAAGAAAAACGTCCGCGAAACCGCAATGGACTTGTTAGAGACTATTGAAAAAAATCAGTCTTACAGCAATTTGCTTCTAAATAATTTTATTAACAAGAACCAAATTAGCTCAAAGGATATTGGCTTGCTAACCGAATTAACCTACGGAACTTTGCAGAGAAGATTGAGTCTTGATTTCTTTTTAAAGCCCTTTCTTAAAGGGAATAAAAAGGTTGAGAGCTGGGTCGTTCAATTACTACGACTTACTCTATACCAAATGATTTATTTAGATAAGATTCCGGACCGGGCAGCGATCTTTGAAGCAGTTGAAATTGCAAAAAATCGTGGCCATAAAGGAATTTCTGGAATGGTTAATGGAATTCTTCGCAATATTCAAAGGTCGGGCTTGCCTTCCTTAGAAACAATCGAGGATCCGATTGAAAGACTTTCTATCGAAACAAGTCACCCATATTGGCTTGTGAATAGATGGGTAGATCAGCTAGGTTATGAAAAGACAAAAGAAATGTGTGAACTTAATTTAACAGCTCCATTACAAACGGCAAGGGTCAATCTAACTAGAACGACAGTAGAAGATTGCATCAAGCTACTAGAACAAGAAGGGTATCAGATTGAACAAAGCCCTGTAATTCCTGAAGCTATCAAATGTTACCGCGGTAACATTGCCCATTCACAAATCTTTAAGGATGGGCTGATCACGATTCAAGATGAAAGTTCGATGCTTGCTGCATATGCATTAGGTATTTCTGAAAATGAACGGATATTGGATGCGTGTGCGGCTCCCGGAGGAAAATCTACTCATATAGCAGAGAGGCTTTCTAACACTGGTCAAGTTATTTCTCTTGATTTACATGATCATAAAGTAAGATTAATTCAGGAAAATGCAACAAGACTTAAATTAACCAATATAACGGCAACTTCCCTTGACAGCAGAAAGGTTCAAGGTCATTTTGAACAAGCATCTTTTGATCAAATATTATTAGATGCTCCTTGCTCAGGTCTAGGGGTGATGAGAAGAAAGCCCGATATGAAATATACCAAAAAAGAAGAAGATATTTTCCAATTGGCAGCCGTGCAAAAAAACTTATTAGCTGCCGTTTCTCCTTTATTGAAAAAAGGTGGTAATCTAGTTTATAGTACTTGTACGGTTGATCTTGAAGAGAATGAGAAAGTTGTTGAAGCTTTTTTAAATGAAAACGAAGAATTTGAAGGTGATCTATCGATGAAGGAACGGATGCCTGAGGCCATACGACCATTTGTAAATGGGTATCAGCTTCAAATTTTACCGCAACATATTGGATCTGATGGCTTTTATATAGCCTGTCTAAGAAAGAAGGTATAATGAATGGAACAAGCAACTGAGAAAAAAGTAACAACTGAACAAAAACCGTCCATTTATTCTTTACAGCTGCATGAGTTAAAAGCCTGGCTAGCAGAAATGAATGAAAAGACGTTTCGTGCCGATCAAATTTTTGATTGGCTCTATACGAAAAGAATTTTAAGCTTTGAGGATATGTCCAATTTATCTAAAGGATTACGGGATAAGCTATCTAATTCCTTTACATTAACGACTTTGAAAACCATTATTCAACAGCAATCCTCAGACGGGACGATTAAATTTTTATTTGAACTTCATGATGGGTATTCGATTGAGACCGTTCTTATGAGGCATGAATACGGCAATTCTGTTTGTGTAACAACCCAGGTAGGCTGCAGAATTGGCTGTACATTCTGTGCATCCACTCTAGGGGGATTAAAGCGGAACCTAGAAGCAGGAGAAATCGTTGCTCAAGTCGTAAAAGTACAGCAGGCATTAGATGAAACAGAGGAAAGAGTTAGTTCAATCGTTATAATGGGGATTGGCGAGCCCTTTGATAATTATGATCAAATGCTCTCCTTCTTAAAAATTGTTAATCATGATAAAGGGCTAAATATCGGGGCCCGCCATATTACTGTATCAACAAGTGGAATCATTCCGAAGATTTATCAATTTGCCGACGAAAATCTGCAAATCAATTTCGCACTATCTCTCCATGCACCAAACTCAGAACTTAGAAGCCGACTAATGCCTATTAATCGTGCATATAAGTTGCCAGATTTAATGGAAGCCATCCGTTATTATGTAAATAAAACCGGAAGACGTGTCAGCTTTGAGTACGGTTTATTCGGTGGAGTAAATGACCAGGTGGAGCATGCAGAGGAATTAGCAAGATTAGTAAAAGGAATTAAATGCCATATTAACTTAATTCCAGTTAATTATGTTCCTGAACGGGATTATGTCAGAACACCGAAGGAACAAATTTTTAAATTTGAAAAGACATTAAAAAATCATGGTGTAAATGTAACGATTCGCAGAGAGCAAGGTCATGATATTGATGCAGCATGTGGACAACTTCGTGCGAAGGAGCGAAAAGAGGAGACGAGGTGACAAGATGAAAGCTGTTTTTAAGACAGACCGAGGCAGAATTCGTCAGCATAATGAGGATAATGGTGGAATATTTTTAAACCGCAGCGGCCAGCGCCTTGCCATTGTAGCAGATGGCATGGGCGGTCATCGTGCGGGAGATGTTGCAAGTGAAATGGCTTTAACGAATTTGCAGAAGCTATGGGGAGAAACAGAATCGATCAGGACAGCAGATGAAGCGGAAGAATGGTTAAGGATCAGTATTGAAAAGGGCAATACTGTCCTCTTCGAACATTCAAGAAATACTAAAGAATGTGAAGGGATGGGGACAACGCTTGTTGCCGCCATTTGTACAAAACATTTTGCTACCATTGCTAATATTGGGGATAGCCGTTGCTATATTCTAAATGAAAATGGTTTTCAGCAGCTAACAGACGACCATTCACTCGTAAATGAATTAGTCCGTTCTGGACAAATTTCAAAAGAGGATGCAGAGCATCACCCGATGAAAAATGTTGTATTAAGAGCGCTTGGAACAGAAGAAACTGTAGATATGGATTTTAAGACAATCATTTTTGAGGAGGATGACCTTTTGCTTTTATGCTCAGACGGTCTCTCCAATAAGGTGACGGAGAAAGAAATGATTCATATACTTACGGATAGTCAAGGATTGGAAGAAAAGGCTGCTGCTCTTATTGATTTAGCTAATAATCATGGCGGCGAGGATAATATTACATTGGCCATTGTTGAATTTTTTGATAATGAGTCTGGTGAACGTCTATGATGATTGGAAAAAGAATTAGCGGAAGGTATAAGATTCTTGAGGTCATCGGCGGAGGCGGTATGGCTAATGTATATTTAGCTCATGATATGATTCTTGACCGTGATGTGGCAGTTAAGATGCTTCGCCTTGATTTTGCTAATGATGAGGAGTTCATTCGTCGTTTTCACCGAGAAGCTCAATCGGCAACAAGTCTTGCTCACCCTAATATCGTTAGTATTTTCGATGTCGGTGAAGAGGATTCTCTTTATTATATTGTCATGGAATATGTCGATGGACAAACATTGAAACAATACATACTGCAAAACAGTCCTGTCCGTGTTGAAAAAGTAATTGAGATTATGAAGCAGCTGACCTCTGCCATTGCTCATGCTCATCAAAATCATATTATACATCGAGATATTAAACCTCATAATATATTAATAGACCAGTACGGAAATGTAAAAATTACAGATTTCGGCATCGCTATGGCTTTAAGTGCGACAAGCATAACCCAGACGAATTCAGTTCTTGGGTCTGTTCATTATTTATCGCCCGAACAAGCAAGAGGCGGGATGGCAAACCAGAAGTCTGATATTTATTCTCTTGGAATTGTGATGTTTGAGTTGCTGACGGGAAGGCTGCCATTTTCGGGTGAGTCAGCTGTTTCCATTGCTTTAAAGCATTTGCAATCTGAAACACCTTCATTAAGGAGATGGAATCCATCCATACCGCAAAGCCTTGAAAACATTGTATTAAAAGCAACGGCAAAAGATCCATTTCATCGCTATGAAAGTGCGGAAGAAATGGAGGACGATTTAAGCTCAAGCCTTGATCCGGATCGAATAGATGAGGCAATTTTTATGATCCCGGTCGATAATGATGCAACAAAGGCTATTCCTATTATTACAGATGAGCATTCTTTTCCGGCTAGAGATGAGACAGTTGTTCACGGGAAAGCCGTTCACCATGCTGATGATACTAAACCGCAAAAGGAAAAGAAAAAGAAAAAGGAAAAGAAAAAGGAAAAGAAAAAGGAAAAGAAAAAGAAATGGCCAGCAATATTAGTTTCTACTTTTATTGGCCTAATTATTTTAGGAATTTTAGTAGTTTTTGTTCTTCCCGGTTTATTTTCACCAAAGGAAGTGGAAGTTCCAGACTTAACTGGCGATGAAATTGATAAAGCAATTGCTGAGCTGGAAGCGGCAGGATTTCACGTAAATGAACCAATTCGGATAAACGATGAGGAATGGGATGAAGGCCTAGTCATTAGGACTGAACCTAAAGCAGGAAAGACTGTTAAAGAAGGTTCAGATATTGATATTTATGAAAGCTTGGGCAAGGAAAAGTTTGAAATGGCAGATTATACCGATCACTCTTATGATGATGTGTTTAGGTTATTAGGAGTAGAAGATTTTAAATTTATTGATAAAAAGGAAGTATATGATGAGGTCATTCCTTCAGGGAAAATAATCGACCAAAACATCGAAAAAGGTGAATCAGTCATTCCTGAGGAAACGGTACTAGAATTTATCGTAAGTAAGGGACCTACTCCAATAACATTAAAAGATTTAAAAGGGTACAATAAAAAAGGGCTCCAAGAGTATGAGGCAGATTATGGGATAATAATTGAAATAACAGAGGCGTACTCAAATGATGTACAGGAAGGAAATGTTATTTCGCAAGATCCTCCTTCAGGCACGGAGTTATCAAAAGGGAAAAAAGTGAAGGTCGTTATTTCTAAAGGGAAAGAGGAAATACCGCCAAAAATAGTTCGTAAAGATATCATTGTTCCATATGCGCCTTCTGAGGATGGCCATCCACAGGAAGTTCAAATTTATATTGATGACATGGTAAGTGATTTGAATGAACCCGCTTTAACGGAGTACATTACAGAGACTAGGACATTTACACTCGAATTTACGATTGCTGCTGGACAACAAGCAGTTTACCAAGTAAGAAGAGACAATGAGTTAATTGATCAGCAATACGTGCCATTTTCGGAATAATGTTAAAGGTGCTCCTCAAACGAATGTTAAATAAACTTAAGAGTAAGGAGTGTTGCTATGCCTGAGGGCAAAATTATTAAGGCATTAAGCGGTTTTTATTATGTAATAAGTGATAATGAAACTGTCCAATGCCGTGGACGGGGAGTATTTCGGAAGAATAATGTGACTCCTCTTGTCGGTGATGAAGTCGTTTTTCAAGCTGAAAATAATAAAGAAGGCTATATATTAGAAGTAAAAGAGCGGAAAAATGAGCTTGTCAGGCCGCCTATCGCTAATGTAGATCAAGCAATTCTTGTATTTTCAGCAGTTGAACCAAGCTTTAGTACGTCACTGCTAGACCGGTTTCTTGTATTGGTAGAATTTAATCATATTAAACCGATTATTTGTATTACAAAAATGGATTTAACAAATGATGAACAAAACGAGGAAATCCAAACCTATGCGAATGAGTATCGAAAAGCTGGTTATCAAGTTTTATTAACTTCTTCTGAAACAGAGGAAGGGATTAAAGAATTGTCACCATTTTTGGATGGCGAAATCTCTGTTTTTGCCGGACAATCAGGAGTAGGAAAATCCTCCTTGCTAAATGCTTTAAGGCCAGATCTTGAATTAAAGACAAATGATATTTCCTCTCATTTAGGCAGGGGGAAACATACTACTAGACATGTTGAATTAATAAGTGTTGGCAACGGTCTAGTTGCCGACACTCCAGGGTTTAGTTCATTGGAGTTTATCGATATTGAGTTGGAAGATTTAAATTTCTGTTTTCCCGAATTTCAGCAGCATAGTGAGGATTGTAAATTCAGAGGATGTCTTCATTTAGCAGAACCAAAATGCGCAGTGAAAATAGCGGTAGATAATCATGAAATTCCACTTTATCGATATGAACACTACAAAACATTTTTGCAGGAAATTAAAGATAGAAAGCCGAGGTACTAATTATGGTGAAAGTTGCACCATCGATATTATCAGCTGATTTTGCCAAACTTGGGGAAGAAATAAAAGATGTAGAAAAAGGGGGAGCAGATTATATCCATGTGGATGTAATGGATGGACACTTTGTTCCAAATATTACGATTGGTCCGCTTATCGTTGAAGCGATAAGACCGGTTACAAAGCTGCCTTTAGACGTCCATTTGATGATTGAAAATCCTGATCAATATATTGAGGCATTTGCGAAAGCGGGAGCGGATTATATTACCGTCCATGTGGAAGCATGCCGACATCTCCATCGGACTATACATTTTATTAAGTCCTTGGGAGTAAAGGCTGGTGTTGTATTAAATCCAGCAACACCGGTAAATACGATTGAGCACATCATCGAGGATGTTGATATGGTCTTGCTTATGACAGTTAACCCTGGCTTTGGCGGTCAAAAATTCATTTCATCTGTTCTTCCAAAAATTACAGAAGTCAAAAGGATGGCAGACGAAAAAGGATTAAACATTGAAATTGAAGTAGATGGCGGAGTAAATGAAGAAACGGCAAAGCTATGTATTGAGGCAGGTGCTAATGTTTTAGTTGCAGGTTCCGCTGTATACAGTCAAAAGGATCGAGCCAAAGCAATTGCAGCAATAAAAGGCAATATGATTCACTAAATTTTCAAGGCTGACTCGAGGGAACAACTCCATTATGGGGTTTTCCCCATAATATGAGTCAGCCTTTTTTCCAATAGCGAGAAAGTGTAAGTTTACACGACTTTGAGAACAGTCTAGCTCCAGCGCCTACCCTCGACGTACAGGACGTACTAGTGTCGACAATGCGACAGGATAAGGAAGTCTTCGACAGCAATATATCGCACGACCAAAAGTAGAGCTTTTGGGAGGACGCCGCGTTTTTGTTGACCTCAAGGTCACAAGCCAATCCTGAAAGGCAGAGCTCACCTTTCCGTGAGGCTCGTCTTGTGCTTGTCGGGGGTGACCGAGGCGCTTGCGCTTTTTATAATGGAGATGGTAAAAGTGATTATTAATATACTTGCGGGTGGTCCGGTAACCCTGCTGCCAAATTTGAGTATTTACAAGCAAGAAGGGGATATTTGGGTAGGAGTTGATAGAGGCGTCTTACCCCTTCTCTCATTCGAGATACATCCATCGATCGCTTTTGGGGATTTTGATTCGGTTTCAGATGAGGAAATGGCCATGATTGAGGAGCATATTGCAGACTTGAAACGGTACATGCCTGAGAAAGATGAAACGGATATGGAATTAGCATTAAACTGGGCAATCAAACAGAAGCCCGAATTAATTCGCATATTTGGGGCAACGGGCGGAAGATTAGACCACTTTTTAGCTAATATACAGCTTCTTGTTAAACCATTACTTCAAGATGAAGATACTCAAATCGAAATTATTGACCAAAGTAATATCATCTATATTAGAGGACCGGGAAATCATGAAATCAGGAGAAACCTTCAGTTTAAATATGTTTCTTTTATCCCTCTAACTATGGAAATTACCGGTCTGACCTTAAAAGGATTTAAGTATCCATTAAAGGATCAGCATGTTCCTATGGGGTCCACGCTATGTATTAGTAATGAACTTATTAACGATATTGGGAATTTTTTATTTTCAAAAGGCATAATAATGGTTGTAAGAAGTAAAGATTAAGTTCCCAAATTATTAGTACTTATCATATTTATTTGAATAAGATGATAATGGCGAAGGATAAGATGGATGTGTGAGATCGTGAGGAGGGACACGTGATATGAGATTTTATACAATTAAACTGCCTAGATTTTTAGGCGGTATCGTACGCGCAATGTTAGGAACCTTTAAGAAAAATTGAAGCGAGTCGAGCAAGAAAACGAAGCACCTGTCAAGGGTGCTTTATTTATTGCATTTAAAAAAGACATCCAAATGGATGTCTTTTCATATTATACGCGTTCTACTTTACCAGATTTAAGCGCTCTTGTAGATACCCAAACACGCTTTGGTTTACCGTCTACAAGGATACGTACTTTTTGAAGGTTTGCACCCCAAGTACGCTTGTTAGCGTTCATTGCATGGGAACGTGCATTACCTGTTGTTGTTTTTCTACCAGTGACTACACATTTACGTGGCATATTATTTCCCTCCTTACACATAAGCTGAAGCTATTTTTCATGCTTTCATTGCTATGTTAGATGACCATTTTGATTTAATGTCTCGAAATTAATAAATTTGTAGACATTAAAAGATACTTTAATAATTTATCATACAACCCTTCATATTGCAATAGGTGTCTTTCAAGAAAAAATCCTTGACATACACTATAGAGCGGTAAGTTATAATAAGGAGGCTAGAGTCTAGCTTTCAAAATGACAAAGTATATAGTAAAATGATTTTAGCCAAGGAGTATTTTCCAAAGGGGGAAGTAAGATGTCCATCGAACTTAATACGAAATTCGGTCAAATTGATATTTCGAATGAAGTAATTGCAACAATTGCAGGTGGGGCTGCAGTTGATTGTTATGGAATTGTAGGAATGGCCTCCAAAAATCAGCTAAAGGACGGACTAACTGATATTTTGCGTAAAGAAAATTTTACACGTGGAGTTATTGTTAGACAGGATGAAGACGAAGTACATATTGATATGTATATTATAGTAAGTTATGGAACGAAAATTTCCGAGATTGCTCACAACGTGCAATCAAAGGTCAAATACATCCTAGATAAAACAGTTGGACTTAGCACGGACTCGGTTAATATTTACGTTCAAGGAGTTCGCGTGACGAACTCGTAGTGAGGAGGAAAGACTTGTGTCAATTAAAGCACTAGATGGAAAACGATTCGCAGATATGGTCATAACGGGAGCCAAACACTTATCCGCAAATGCCCAATATGTTGATTCACTTAACGTTTTCCCAGTTCCTGATGGTGATACTGGAACAAATATGAATTTGTCCTTAACATCAGGAGCGAAAGAAGTAAAGAATAATATTCAAGACCATATTGGTAAGGTTGGTTCAGCACTTTCTAAAGGATTGCTTATGGGTGCACGCGGGAACTCAGGGGTTATTCTATCCCAGCTTTTCCGAGGATTTTCTAAAGCCATTGAGCATAAGGCTGAAATTAATAGCAAAGAATTTGCTGATGCACTTCTAAGTGGAGTAGAAACGGCATATAAAGCAGTTATGAAGCCTGTTGAAGGAACCATTTTGACAGTAGCAAAAGACTCAGCAAAAAAAGCAGTGCAAGCAGCCAAAAACGAAAATGACCTTATTGCCTTAATGGAAGAAGTCATCAAAGAGGCAAAGGCATCTCTCAGCCGCACTCCAGACTTGCTGCCCGTCTTGAAAGAGGTAGGGGTAGTTGATAGCGGAGGTCAAGGGCTTGTCTTTGTTTATGAAGGATTCCTGGCTCAATTAAAGGGTGAAGAACTTCCTGACAGTCCGTCAGCATTTCCAAGAATGGAAGATTTGGTTAGCGCAGAGCATCACAAAAACATACATAGCTTTATGAATACAGAAGATATTGAATTTGGTTATTGCACCGAATTTATGGTCAGATTTGAATCAGAGAGGCTTACGAAAAGTCCATTCTCGGAAGAAGTGTTTAGAACGGACTTAAGTAAATTTGGAGATTCTTTATTAGTTATAGCAGATGATGAGCTTGTTAAGGTTCATATTCACTCAGAACAGCCTGGTGAATGTTTATCCTATGGGCAGCGTTATGGAAGCCTTATCAATATGAAAATCGAAAATATGCGCCAGCAACATACCAACTTAGTTGAAGGGGCTCAAACTCAAGCAAGCTCTGCACCTGTATCGAAAGAATTAAAGGAATACGGAATTGTTACTGTCTCAATGGGAAAGGGCATTGCTGACCTATTCCGCAGTATTGGCGCCCATGCAGTTATAGAAGGCGGCCAGACGATGAACCCGAGTACAGAAGACATTGTGAAGGCGATTGAAGAGGTCCATGCCAAAAAGGTCATTATCCTTCCTAATAATAAAAATATTATTATGGCGGCTGAGCAGGCTGCGGAAGTCGCAGAACAAGAGGTTATTGTCATTCCGACAAAGACAGTTCCACAAGGGATGTCAGCATTGCTTGCTTTCAATCCAAGCGCTGATTTAGTCCGAAATAAGGACGGAATGACAGAAGCACTTCAACATGTAAAAACGGGACAGATTACATTTGCTGTAAGAGACACAAGCATTGAAGGTCTTGAAATTGAAAAGGATGACTTCATGGGCATCGCCGAAGGGAAAATCCTAGTCAAAAATAAAGATAAAGTCCAGGCAGCAAAAGATCTACTTACTAGCATGCTTGATGAGGATTCGGAGATCTTAACAATCCTTAAAGGTGAGGATGCTTCTGATGAAGATGTGGAAGCCATCGTCAGTTTTGTAGAAGAAGAGTTTGAAGAGGTTGAAATTGAAATACATGATGGAAAACAGCCGCTATATGCATTTATTTTTGCAATTGAATAATGAGAAATGATAACGAAAGCGCCTTCTTTGTAATTGAAGGAGTTATCTGTTGATCTTACACACAGAAAAGAAGGGGCCTCCCCTTCTTTTTTGGCTAAATAAAGTTAGGGATGACTCATTTATTGATGAAATAGAATCGGAAGCTGGAGGTGAGATCTTTGTCTAATCATCATAAAGTATTGAAGCCAAATATGACTCTTCCAGTTACGGCCGTTAAAGGGATTGGAGAAGAAACCGCAGCAGCATTAGGAGAAATGAATATAAAAACCGTAAAGGATTTACTAGAGTACTTTCCATACCGCTATGAAGATTACCGTCAGAAGGATTTGGCAGAGGTTAAGCATGAAGATAGAGTGACTGTGATCGGCAAGGTACATAGCGAGCCCTCTCTTGTCTATTATGGAAGAAAGCGTTCAAGATTAACGTTAAGAATATTAATAGGAAACTATCTAATACAGACAGTTTTATTTAATCAGCCATATGTGAAAAACAAAATCTCCATTAATGATACAGTCACGGTTACGGGAAAATGGGACCAGCATCGTCAAACGATTACAGCAAGTGAATTGCATGTTGGTTCTGTCATAAAAAGTAAAGATTTTGAGCCTGTTTACGCTGTAAAGGGGAAAGTAACGGTTAAAGGGTTAAGACGATTTATCAGTATTGCTTTTTCTCAATTTGGAACAGATATCGAAGAAACATTACCTGAAATATATTTAGTTAAATACAAGCTAATGAATAGAAGAACTGCGCTAAACATGATGCATTTTCCTGCTGATCAAAATGATTTAAAGCAGGCAAGAAGAAGATTTGTTTATGAAGAGTTTTTTTATTTTCAATTAAAAATGCAGGCATTAAGAAAAATTGATAGAGAAAAGTCAAACGGCATCAGTCAACTTTATCAACTTGAAAATCTTAAGTCATTTATTCAATCATTGCCATTTTCCCTTACAAACGCACAAAAAAGAGTTGTCAATGAAATTCTTTCTGATATGAAGTCGTCATTTAGAATGAACCGGTTGTTGCAGGGAGATGTGGGCTCTGGAAAGACAGCGGTTGCGGCGATTGCTCTTTATGCGTCTAGAACGGCGGGCTTTCAAGGTGCGTTAATGGTCCCAACAGAAATATTGGCGGAACAGCATGCTGAATCACTAAAACAAATGCTTGATCCATTTCAGATAAAGTGTGAGCTGCTGACAAGCTCGGTAAAGGGAAAGAGACGCCGTGAAATACTGCAGCTTCTTAAGGAAGGGGCCATTGATGTTCTGATAGGGACGCATGCTTTAATACAAGATGAGGTTGAATTTCAAAAACTAGGCCTTGTTATAACAGATGAACAGCATCGATTTGGTGTTGAACAGCGAAGAGTATTGAGGGAGAAGGGGGAGAACCCAGATGTTTTATTTATGACAGCGACCCCTATTCCTCGAACATTAGCCATTACTGTTTTTGGAGAAATGGATGTATCCATTATTGATGAAATGCCGGCAGGGAGAAAAGTGATAGAAACGTATTGGGCAAAGCCTTCTATGCTTGAGAGAGTATTGGGCTTTGTTGAAAAGGAGCTTCATGCTGGCCATCAGGCATATGTAATTTGTCCGCTAATCGAGGAATCTGATAAGCTGGACGTTCAGAATGCAATCGATGTACATGCGCAATTAACACACTTTTTTAATGGGCGCTATCAAGTTGGATTAATGCATGGCAGATTACACTCAGATGAAAAAGAAGCAGTAATGAAGGAATTTAGCAATAATGAAGTTCAAGTCCTCGTTTCGACTACGGTAGTTGAAGTTGGCGTGAATGTCCCTAATGCAACGATGATGGTCATTTATGATGCGGAACGATTTGGTTTGTCCCAGCTGCATCAGTTAAGAGGAAGGGTCGGGCGTGGCAGCGATCAATCTTTTTGTATTCTTCTGGCCGATCCGAAGTCAGAAACAGGGAAAGAACGAATGAAAATAATGACTGAAACGAATGACGGCTTTCTTCTAAGCGAAAAGGACCTGGAACTAAGAGGGCCTGGTGATTTCTTTGGAAAAAAACAAAGCGGACTCCCTGAATTTAAGGTTGCCGATATGGTGCATGATTACCGAGCTTTAGAGACAGCTAGAGATGATACGGCACAATTAATTCAATCAAATGAATTCTGGACAATGCCAGAGTTTCAATATTTAAGAGCATACTTAAGAGAATCAGGGGTTTTAGAAGGTGAAAAACTTGATTAATAATTGCTTCAAGAAATAAAGTGGTTTCAATAAGCTCTGGTGTGACAGAGCTTATTTCTGCTTGCAATATACTATTCGTGATTATATACTACTATTAGTACCTAGTCTTAATATCTGGGACGGAGTGTAAAAGATGCGAAGAAATAAAAAAGAGCGGCAGGCTTTATTAACGGAAACGATAAAGGAAAATCCTTTTATAACTGACGAAGAACTTGCTGAAAAGTTTTCTGTCAGTGTTCAGACAATCCGGCTGGACAGGCTGGAATTATCCATTCCTGAGCTGCGTGAACGAATAAAGCATGTAGCAGAAAAAAGGTTTGATGATGAAGTCCGATCCTTGCCCATTGAAGAAATTATTGGAGAAATTATTGATATTGAATTAGATAAAACGGCTATTTCAATTTTAGATATTAAAGAAGAACATGTTTTTAGGCGGAACAAAATTGCCCGCGGGCATCATTTATTTGCTCAGGCCAATTCATTGGCAGTAGCAATGATAAATGACGAGCTTGCATTAACGGCTAAAGCAAACATTCAATTTACCCGTTCCGTGAAGCTTAAGGAAAGAGTCATTGCAAAGGCCAAAGTTGTGAGCATCGATTCTGAAAATGGCAGGACAATCGTGGAAGTTGCGAGCTATGTGAATAATGAGTTAGTTTTTAAAGGGGAATTCGATATGTATCGTTCTCACAAAAAAACAAAAAAGGATGAACAACAGCATGAAAATAGCGATTGATGCAATGGGGGGCGATCATGCTCCTAAAGAAATCGTGCTTGGAGCCATGAAAGCTGCTGCTGAATATAAGGATATTGAAATCACCCTTGTTGGGGACGAAACGAAAATTAAAGAATATTTAACGAATCCGGATCGAATTGAAATTTTACATACAAATGAAGTCATCTTAGCAACAGATGAGCCTGTTAGGGCCGTACGCAGAAAAAAGAATGCCTCGATGGTTCTAGCAGCACAGCTCGTTTCTGATGGTAAAGCTGATGCTTGTATCTCAGCTGGAAACACAGGTGCCTTAATGGCGGCAGGACTTTTTGTAGTTGGTCGAATAGAGGGGATAGAAAGACCAGCATTATCCCCAACCTTGCCAACGATTGGCGGAGAGGGATTTTTACTTCTTGATGTAGGAGCTAATGTGGATGCAAAGCCTGAACATCTTTTGCAGTATGCCATAATGGGATCCATCTATTCAGAAAAAGTTCGTGGGATTTCCAATCCAAGAGTTGGCCTCCTTAACATTGGTACAGAAGAAAAAAAGGGAAATGAGCTCACAAAGCATACATATGAATTGCTGCAGAATGCTAATTTGAATTTTATCGGTAATGTGGAGTCGCGGGATTTACTTGAAGGTGCTGCAGACGTTGTAGTAACAGATGGATTTACTGGCAATATGGTACTGAAGACTATTGAAGGAACAGCCCTTTCCGTTTTTAAAATGTTGAAGTCCGCATTGACAAGCAGTTTTAAAAGCAAGCTGGCTGCTGCCGTTCTAAAGCCGGATTTAGTCCAATTGAAATCTAAAATGGACTACTCTGAATACGGCGGTGCGGGTCTATTTGGTTTAAAGGCTCCAGTCATTAAAGCACATGGATCATCAGATGCAAATGCACTATACAATGCTGTGAGACAGACGCGGGAAATGGTTGCACATCATGTATCAGAAACAATCAAGGAAGTTGTCGAAAAGCATAACTCAAAATAATTTTAATAAAGAATAGGAGTGTCTCAATGGGGAAAATTGCATTTCTTTTTCCAGGCCAAGGATCCCAAACTGTAGGAATGGGAAAAACTCTAGCGGATGCTGATCAAACAGTAAAATCATATTTCGATAAAGCAGATGAAAAGTTAAACTTTTCGCTCTCAAAGCTTATTTTTGAAGGGCCGCAGGAAGAGCTGACTTTAACAACAAATGCGCAGCCTGCATTACTTACAACAAGTATAGCTGTCCTGAATTATTTTAAACAATCTGGGATCAAACCGGATTTTGTTGCTGGCCACAGTCTAGGTGAGTATACAGCACTTGTTGCTGCGGGAGCGATTTCTTTTGAGGACGGGGTGTACGCAGTTCGAAAAAGAGGGGAATATATGGAAGAGGCAGTTCCTAATGGTGAAGGCACGATGGCTGCAGTTTTAGGCTTAGACCGAGAAACTCTTCGCACAGTAACAGAGAAGATTACCGATGAAGGTGATTCAGTGCAGCTGGCAAATTTGAACTGTCCTGGACAAATTGTTATTTCCGGATCAAGAAAAGGTGTTGAAATCGCATCAGTGAAGGCAAAGGAAGCCGGTGCAAAACGTGTGATGCCGCTAGTAGTAAGTGGCCCATTCCACTCGGATTTAATGAAGCCAGCTGCAGAAAAGTTTAAAAAAATTCTAGATGAAATAGAAGTAAAGAATGCAGAAATCCCAGTAATAGCAAATGTGACAGCTGATGAAATAACATCTGAAGAGGAAATTAAGGAAAAATTAATAGCTCAGCTTTATTCACCTGTTCTATGGGAGGATTCAGTTCAAAAGATGATTTCATTAGGTGTAGATACTTTCATTGAAATTGGCCCAGGCAAAGTTTTATCTGGTCTAGTAAAGAAAATCGATAAAAGTGTTCGGATTTTTGCCGTTTCCGATCAAGAGACATGTACAGCAGTTATAGAGTCCTTAAAGGAGGAAATACAATGAAGCTTGAAGGAAAAATAGCTCTAGTAACAGGTGCTTCCCGAGGAATTGGCCGAGAAATAGCTTTGGAATTGGCTAGACAAGGTGCAGATATTGCGGTTAATTACTCAGGCAGTGAAGAAAGAGCTAATCAGGTAGTTGCTGAAATTAAGGAAATGGGCAGAAGTGCTATAGCGGTTCAATGTGATGTTTCCAATAGTGAGTCGGTTGCGAATATGGTAAAGGAAACAATTGACGCTTTTGGAAAACTTGATATTCTTGTTAATAATGCTGGGATTACAAAGGATAATCTTTTGATGAGAATGAAGGAAGACGAGTGGGATGATGTAATTAATATTAATCTTAAAGGTGTCTTCCTATGTACAAAAGCTGTAACAAGACAAATGATGAAGCAAAGAAGCGGGCGAATTATTAATATTTCATCAATTGTCGGAGTCAGCGGCAATCCTGGTCAAGCAAACTATGTTGCTGCTAAATCCGGTGTAATCGGACTTACAAAAACATCCGCTAAGGAACTCTCTTCTCGTGGTATAACCGTTAATGCTGTTGCCCCTGGATTTATTACAACTGACATGACGGATAAGCTTCAAGACGAAGTAAAGGAAGCGATGTTAAAGCAAATTCCGTTAGCTCGGTTTGGAGAGCCTTCAGATATTGCTAATGTTGTTGTTTTCCTCGCTTCAGAAGATAGCCGATACATGACAGGTCAGACACTTCATGTTGATGGCGGCATGGTTATGTAGCAACGCGCGTACACGGATACATTTTTTTAAGTAAACTATTTAAAATAATAATAAAGTACATTTATTATTTACTTAAAATACACTATAATATCTTGAGGGGAGGTGAACAAGCATGGCAGAAGTATTAGAAAGAGTAACAAAGATTATCGTTGACCGTTTAGGTGTTGAAGAGTCTGAAGTAAAATTAGAAGCTTCATTCAAAGATGATCTTGGCGCTGATTCCCTTGATGTAGTTGAATTAGTAATGGAATTAGAAGATGAGTTCGATATGGAAATCTCTGATGATGACGCTGAAAAAATTGCTACAGTCGGTGACGCTGTAAGTTACATAAGTGCAAAGCAATAAATCATCAGTTTACAAGTAAGCAATACTTTTTCAGTGGGGGTATCTACCCTCACTGTATATCATTTTGTCGTATTTTTTGTCCATTATTACTTGACATTAGATTAGGTAATGGCGGACAGAAAATACGTTTGTCTTTTAAAGCTCCGTTCAATAACGGGGCTTTCTTATGCTTTTTTGCATATTTCATTGTTTTTCAGTAAACTCGTTATTAGTATTGTTTAAATTTATCGCAGATTAACGGGCAGTAAGACTCCCACCTCAAAACTTTAGATGAATCAAAGAAGTTTAAGTGGGATGTCAACTGCCCGTAAAGGCCCGAATATAGGAACACAGACTAAGAACGCCAC
>NZ_JBALPC010000015.1:0-446 GCF_036965225.1 Bacillus sp. JJ1474
AGCCTCTTCAATCGCATGAATTTCCTTATGTAAAGCTTGCTGGCCGGAATGGATATCACGTTTCCATTCATCAACCATCGTTTTCACATCTGATAAAAATTCAGCAATGATGATTTTGCTTTCCTTGCCTCCCCTTAAAGCTGTATCCTTTAGATCAATGATCTGATTTTTCAGCTCTTCCATTTGTTTCTTTATATTTCCAGCATTTTCTTTTAAATTTCGACTCGTTTCTTTTCCAGAATTTGGGGCAGTTAATAGAGTACTAATCCCTGCTGCTACACCACCTATTAAAAAGCCTATAAGTAATGATTTTGCCTTCATTTTATCACCTCATTGATTAGCTTATACCAATTTTACTATGAGTTAAAACATGACTCCATAAAATAATGATAACAATTATTATTAAAGTGTTTGTATAACTTTTCCAAATTTGAGAACTGTCTAGC
>NZ_JBALPC010000015.1:573-30444 GCF_036965225.1 Bacillus sp. JJ1474
TTGTGCTTGTCGGGGGTGAACACAAAGGAATACTTCTGCGAATATTCATCGCGGGAACAATTGTTCTTTGATTGTTCCGAAGGCGCTTCCGCTTTTCTTAGTATGGATCAATCCTTTCTTCCTTTTACATACGAGCAAGGATTCAAGCATAAAGATAAAGAAAGAGACTACATGCAAGTTGCAAGAAAGAGGGGAGGGGGTCCGTATGTCAGGGATAACAACAGGATTTTTTACAATTGGGGCCGTTCTGATCGCCGGTGGCGTTTATTTCATGTTAGCAATGAGAAAGCCAGGTTTTTACCCGCCTAAATATATATTGAGAAAAAGAGCAGCTGCCTTAGGAGCCGGGGGGATTGTTTTATTATTAATAGGTGCTTTTATGTATAGCTTGCAATAAAGTAAAAACCCGCTTAATGAAGCGGGTTTTTGTTTCACGTTATTAATCAATAAGCTTACGATCTGCGCCATTATTTTGTGTAATAACGACTGTTGAATCATTTAGTTTTGTTCTTTTCACAATTGAAAGCGCCACTGGATAAAGGACAACCATTACGATCGTATTAACTGCAGCTGCTGGCAAAACAACTGCTGCGAATAAAGCAGTGAATGGTCCAGGCAGACCGACAATGAATAAAGCTGACGATAAAAATACAATCCCAGATACAATCGTACACACCGCTGTAAGAATGGCTGCACTAACAATGGACTTTTGGAATTTCTTTAAAGCTAAGAATAATCCTAAGAATACAAATGCAGTAATCGGTTTATCAATGATATTTGGAATTAGGCCACCAGGGAATGTAGTTGTTAAACCAGCTATAATTCCTGTTACTATACTAAGAAGCAACACACTCTTTTTATTTGGAAAAAGAATAATTCCAATAAACATCATCGTTAACATCATATCTGGCTTCATTCCAAAAAAGAATCCCGGAACAACTGCATGCAATACTGTTCCCATCCCAACTAAGAGGGCTAGGGCTACAAGATTTTTCGTATTCATTTCTCATCTTCTCCTCTGCTATACTAAGCTATTAATATTTATCCCTTCTGCAGTGCACTCGTTGCCTGCAGCAAGAAACTTGCACTAATTATAACATACATTGCTTTATATTAAAGAGTAATTTTTCAGTTAATAATTATTTTTAAATGCTTTCATAAACTTTGCAAGCTGTTCAACTTGTTCAACCGGAATCGCGTTATAAATTGATGCACGGCAGCCTCCAACAGAACGATGTCCGTTCAAGCCAATGAAGCCAGCTTCCTTAGCTTGCTGAAGGAAACCTTTCGATGTTTCCTCATCTTTTAGATTAAAGGTAACATTCATCTTGGATCTGCTTTCTTTCTCAGCGTGTCCAATATAGAAGCCTTCACTTTCGTCCATACAATCGTATAGAATTTTCGCCTTCTCTTCATTTCTCTTTTCGATGACTGGCAAACCGCCTTCTTGCTCGACCCACTCAAGAACAAGCTTTAATAAATAGATTGCTAATGTTGGTGGCGTGTTGTAGAGGGAATTGTTTTTTGCAAAAGTATTGTAGTTTAGCATAGTTGGCAGTGAACGATTTGAATTGGATAGGAGCTTCTTATTCATAATCACAACGGTAACCCCGGATGGTCCCATGTTCTTCTGTGCCCCAGCATATATAAGATCGAAATCTTCAATATTTATTCCTTTACTTAAAATATCACTGGACATATCAGTAATTAAAGGAACCTCTTTATTGGATGGAAATTGATTCCACTGAGTGCCATAAATCGTATTATTGCTTGTAATATGAAGATAAGCTGCTTCCTTTGAAAGCTCAATATCATTAACATTAGGAATAAAACGATAATTTTCTTTCTCACTTGAGGCAGCAACATAGGTTTGCCCAATTTTTTCGGCTTCCTGTAATGCTTTTTCAGCAAAAACACCAGTTAAAGCATAATTTCCTACCTTTCCTTCTGTAATCAGATTCATCGGAACCATTGAAAATTGAAGACTTGCTCCACCTTGAAGGAACAGAACCTCATAGCTGTCTGGTATCGATAGGATGCTTCGTAGTAAATCCTGTGCTTTTTGATGAATCGCTTCATATTCTTTGCTTCTGTGACTTAATTCCATAACAGCCATACCGCTGCCGTTATAATTAAGCCAATTCTTCTCAGCTTCTTGTAATACTGATAACGGCAGAGCAGCTGGTCCCGCATTAAAATTTAGTGCTCTTTTCATATTAGCCCCTCCAAAAATAGTATAAGCTTCGCCTTAACGCTGTAATAAGATAAAAAGATAATCCTATGGTAACAAAAATAAATCATTTGTACAGGAGGAATTACAAACTTTCTGAAAAAAGTGGCAAAAAAAGGAGCCTTCCAAAAAGTTGAAAGAGCTCCTTTAGTTTGTGGATAATTAACAAGATTAATCTCTTTATTTCGATGCGATTCTACTGTTAATCCCTTTGGCTATTTCCTGCAAATCCTGTGGGGTATATTCAGAATTATGCGTTTTCCATACCGCGCCAAAGCCATCCCCTTTGCCATAACGAGGGATTAAGTGCAGATGGAAATGGAAGACTTCTTGACCAGCTTCCTTGCCGTTATTCTGCAAAATGTTCATTCCTAAAGGCTCACAATCTTCTTTAATTGCGTTTGCAATTTGCGGAACTGCTTCAAAAAGCGTTCTCGCTGTTTCAGCATTCATATCGAAAATATTTTCAGTATGTAATTTTGGTATCACTAATGTATGGCCCTTAGTTACCTGACTAATATCAAGAAAAGCTAATACATGTTCATTTTCAAATACCTTTGCTGAGGGAATCTCTCCATTAACAATTTTACAAAAAATACAATTGCTCACACAAAACACTCCTTCTCCCAAGATTATTCAATATTCCCTATAATACCATAATGAATAAACGGATAAAAGGCAGGATCCGCTAGGGAATCCCGCCTTCGTGAAGGGGATTGCTTCTTTTTATACGTTTCTATTTCAGGTCATTCCCTTTGATAAACACCTCATTTATTCTTGAATGATTGTGTTTACGTCTAGAGAGATTCGATCATTGTTCAAGCTGACCATCCCCAATTCTTTATAAGTTTTTACTAAAACGTATAAAGCAGGATATTGTCTTTAACAAACACCTCATTTTTTAAGTGTAGTGTTGTTATTCGCTTTGATCTTCTTGGTTAATTAGAACATTGCCCAATGTAACCATCCCCTTATTTTTAAAACGTTGGAAGCTTAGCTTATATTGAAATGTTCATTGTCTGCGACAGACACCTCATTTCAAAATTTGATAATTCTTTACGTTATCAAATAGCTTGTTTCCCCTTCATAGATTAGAATACCCGTCTTGAAATTTCATATACATGTTAGAAAAGATTTTTTAGAAAATGGATAAGCAAATTGGACAATTGGCTCAAGTGTTTTTTACAATGGTTGTAGTATATAGGGAAGGACGTTATAGCATGGCTCTTTTGAAAATTGAAAATGTGACGGGCGGATATACGAAAAATCCCGTATTAAAGGATATATCTTTTGAGGTAAATGAAAAAGAACTCGTTGGTTTAATTGGTTTAAATGGTGCAGGAAAAAGTACAACAATCAAGCATGTCATAGGGTTAATGGAGGCGCACAGCGGAACAATCACAATAAATGGAAAGAGATTCCATCAAGACAAAGAAGCATATCGAAAGCAATTTACCTTTGTGCCAGAAACACCCATATTATATGATGAATTGACTTTAGAAGATCATCTGAAAATAACAGCCATGGCCTATGGGTTAAAAATGGAGGAGTATAAGGAAAGGGCGGACAAGCTTTTAAAGGAATTCCGCATGGAAAAAAGGCTTAAGTGGTTTCCTGCTCATTTTTCAAAAGGGATGAAACAAAAGGTAATGATCATGTGCGCCTTTTTAGTTCAGCCTGACCTTTATATTGTGGATGAGCCATTTGTCGGGCTTGATCCGCTTGGAATTCAATCCCTTCTTGATTTAATGAATAAAATGAAAGAAAACGGCGCGGGGATTCTAATGTCAACTCACATTCTGGCAACTGCGGAAAGATATTGTGACCGTTTTGTCATTTTACATGAGGGAAAGATCCGGGCAAAAGGAACATTAAGTGAACTAAGGGAGCAATTTTCTATGCAGGATGCTACATTAGATGATATTTATATTCAGCTGACAAAGGAAGAAAATTATGTTTGATGAGAAGAAGTTGTGGAGAGAGCGATTCAATCAAAGAATGAAGGAGCTTTCTCGTTATTCCCGATATATATTTAATGGTCATATAGTAATTGTACTGCTTTTTTTAATTGGAACAGCAGCATATTTTTACCAGGAGTGGTTAAAAACGGTCCCTGAGCAATTTCCGGCGGCGGCCATAATGGCTGTTGTGATTGGATTACTGTTAACCTACAGTCCAATCAGTACTTTTCTATCTGAAGCAGACAAAATATTTCTGCTGCCATTGGAAAGCAAGCTTTCACGCTATTTTTTCCGCTCAATTATAGTGAGCTTTGCTGTACACGCATACCTTATTTTTCTTGGACTTGGTGTTTTTATACCAATGTACGCAAGGGTGAATGACGGGGACTTTAATAAGTTTATGCCTTTTTTATTCGTGATTCTCATAATAAAAGCGTTGAATGTCATTGTCCGCTGGAAGGTCCTGTATTTTGTTGAAACAAAAGTTCATGTCATTGACTCGCTTGTAAGATATGCGATAAATGCTGTTTTCCTTTTCTTTCTCTTTTCGAATGCCAGAATTATTTTTCTGATTCCTGTGGTGTTGTTATTAATGGGTTTACTATTCTTTTATCACAGAAATACAATGGATAAAGGCTTGAAATGGGAGTATTTAATCGAGATGGAAGAGAGAAGAATGACTTCCTTCTATCGGCTAGCCAATTTATTTACCGATGTTCCGAAGTTAAGGGACCGTGTGAAGAGGCGTAAATGGCTTGATTGGGTGTTCAGCAAGATATCCTTTGCACAAAAGGAAACTTTCAACCATCTTTATGTAAGAACCTTTCTGCGGGCAGGTGATTACTTTGGGTTATTTATCCGATTAACTCTTATTTGTATTGGTGTTCTTTATTTTATTTCCTTTGGACTAGGTCAGACAATCGTTGCGCTGCTTTTTATTTATTTAACTGGGTTTCAGTTAATTCCTCTTTGGAACCATCATCAAAATAAACTTTGGATCAAGCTTTATCCAATCAAGGAGGAATTAAAAGAAAAAGCCTTTAAGCGGCTGCTCTCAAGGGTTTTATATTTACAATCCCTTTTATTAGCCATAGCGATTTTATTAAAAGGCGAGGGGATGTTAGCCTTCATTACTCTAATAGCTGGATTAGGTTTTGCCTACTTTTTTACAAATGTATATATTACGAAAAGACTGAAATCATGAATATGAATGAAACTATTCATTCCCGTTACCGTATTTATTAGTAAGAAAAAAAAGGATGGGTAGCATATGAATGAGTATGAGTTGCAAGCATATAAAGAGATTGAAGAGTGGAAACATAAATTATTTAAAAAATCCGGGATGTTAAATCGCCTGTCAAAA
The DNA here is from genome assembly GCF_036965225.1 of Bacillus sp. JJ1474. Lineage (NCBI taxonomy): Bacteria > Bacillati > Bacillota > Bacilli > Caryophanales > Bacillaceae > Bacillus > Bacillus sp. JJ1474. Next base: position 6,128 of record NZ_JBALPC010000015.1, read on the forward strand.
AAAGCACAAACAAAAGTGAATAGTCTGATCCCAGAAAAGGCACATCAAATCCTAACTGACAGTATAAAGAATATGGTAAAGGCAACACTTGTCGGTTCCAATTTAACAACGCGAAAAAAACAAACAGCTTGCCATTCGCTAGAGGAAATGGATAAAAAGCTTACTGAAAAATTCTCCTCCTATAAAAAAACAGCTATCGTTGAGGGAGCTGGAACTGGAGCAGGCGGAATTCTGCTCGGATTGGCTGACTTTCCGCTGCTTTTAACGATAAAAATGAAATTTCTATTTGAAGCGGCAGCTATTTACGGTTTTGATACAAATGAATATGAAGAACGGTTATTTATTCTTCATGTGTTCAAGCTGGCTTTTTCAAGCAGTGAAAAGAGAAGAGAAACCTGGCAGATTGTTGAGGAATGGGATGTGAGAAAGTCTCAAGTTTTGGAAATGGACTGGAGAGAATTTCAGCAAGAGTATCGTGATTATATCGATTTTGTCAAAATGCTTCAGTTGGTTCCGGGCATTGGGGCCGCTGTAGGCGCATTTGCAAACAATAATTTAATGGAACAGCTCGGAGAGACAGCGAAAAATGCATATCGGATGCGAGTATTGAAAACAGTCCCAAAGCCAGAGTGAAAAGTACCCTAGAGGACAGGCACAAAAATGTCTATTCTATAGGGTGCTTTTTTGTATATAAATTTATTTCACTTAAAAATGCAAAAAATTAACAAAACTATATGAATTAATATTATAATAGTAAAAAGGTTCTAATGTCTGATGTTCAGATTAATGGAGGGGTTGTATGCTAGAGGGAAAAATTAATCAATTGAAGAAAACAACACTATCTCAAGATATTGTCCAGCAATTGATGGAGTTAATAATAAATGGGACAATTTCTTCTGGTGAAAAGTTGCCATCCGAAAAAGAGTTAATGGAGTTATTTGGTGTAGGAAGAAGTACGCTTAGAGAGGCAACACGTGCCCTTGCTGCTCTAGAACTGATTGAAGTCAGAGTTCCTGAAGGGACATTTGTTACAGAGTCATTTGGAGGGTTCTTTACTAAACATCTCGCACTTATGTCTAAGATTAGTTTTGACAATATTACTGAACTCATTGAAGCAAGAGTAAAATTTGAGACAGATTTAGCAGAAATGGCTGCTGAAAAGTCCACCGTTGCTGATCACGAAAGATTAGATAACATTCTTCATTCTATGAGTAAGGCCAGCAATAATGAAGAATTTTTGAAGACAGACTTGGAATTCCACACGGCAATTGCTGAAATAGCAAGAAATTCTTTTATGCTGCAAGTAATGAATATTTTACGTGATATAACAAAGGAGTGGATGTTTAAAGTAATCGAATCCTCAGCTATTCAGGAGAAAGCTATAAACCATCATATGAAAATAGCTCAAGCAATAAAGGATAACAATCAAGAAGAAGCTGGAAATGCGATGTTAGAGCATCTAACAATCGTAAGTAATTTATTATTAGAATATCATAACAAAAAACAATAAGTTAATTAGGATGACTCTTTATAAAAAGTAGAGTTATCCTTTTTTAAATATATTCAGAATATTTTAAAAAGACATTGACATAAAAAGAGTGATTATTTATAATTCTCTTAAGGTTAGATGGTCTGATGTTAAGATAATAATGCTAAGGAGGGTGCATATGTCTACGACTAAAAGTGTAAAGGTGTATCAAATGTATATTGATGGGGAATTTATTGAATCCAGTTCAAATGAAACTTCAATTGTCATTAATCCCGCAACAGAAGAAATCATTTCAGAGGTTCCAAAAGGAACAGTGGCTGATGCAAGGCGTGCTGTTGATGCGGCAGCACTTGCTCAGAAGGAGTGGGCAAAACTCCCTGCAATTGAGAGGGCAAATTATTTAAGAGCTATTTCAAAAGGAATCCGTGAGAATGCCGACCATATAGCAAGAGTCATTTCTGAAGAAATGGGAAAAACTCTAGCTTTAGCTGAGGTTGAGGTAAATTTTACAGCAGATTATATTGACTATTCAGCGGAATGGGCTAGACGTTATGAAGGAGAAATTATTCAGAGTGATCGTCCAAACGAAAATATTTTATTATTTAAGCAGCCAATTGGTGTCGTTGCGGGAATACTTCCTTGGAACTTTCCGTTTTTCTTAATTGCACGTAAAGCAGCGCCTGCTTTGATCACTGGAAATACAATTGTGCTTAAGCCTAGTGCTGAATCCCCGAACAATGCGCTTGAATTCGCGAAGATTGTTGAAATGGCGGGCTTGCCAAAAGGTGTAATCAACTTTGTTACCGGAAGTGGAAGTGTGATCGGGAAAGACCTTGCATCCAATCCAAAAGTTGGTTTAGTTAGCTTAACCGGCAGCTATCATGCAGGTGCTGAAGTTATGCGTGCAGCAGCAGAAAATATTACAAAGGTATCACTAGAGTTAGGTGGGAAAGCACCAGCAATCGTCATGGCGGATGCAGATCTAGATCTGGCTGTAAAATCCATTGTTGCTTCCCGTGTTATTAACTCTGGACAGGTATGTAACTGTTGTGAGCGAGTTTATGTTCATGAGGATATAGCAGAAGAGTTCTATGAAAAAGTTGGAGAGGCTATGAAACAAACAAAATTTGGCGATCCTCTTGTTCATTCTGATATTGATATGGGTCCACTAATCAATAAGAGTTCACTAGAAGCTGTTGAGAAGCATGTGGAAGAAGCGATTGCTTCAGGAGCAAAGCTATTAACAGGTGGCAAGAGAACAGGGGAAGTTGGCTATTGCTTTGAACCAACTGTCCTGATTAATACAAACAATGATATGAGAATTATGAAAGATGAGATTTTTGGTCCAGTATTACCGATTGCAACCTTTAAAGACCTAGATGAAGCGATTGATTTGGCTAATGACTGTGAATATGGTTTGACATCTTCTATTTACACCCAAAACATAGATGTTGCCATGCGTGCATGTAATGAGTTAAAGTTCGGTGAAACCTATATCAATAGAGAGAACTTTGAGGCTATTCAAGGTTTCCATGCAGGCTGGAGAAAATCTGGAATTGGTGGAGCAGATGGCAAGCATGGTTTAGAAGAGTATCTACAGACACATGTTGTCTATCTTCAATATAATCAAAACAAAAAATAGTAATCATTCAAAATTTAACGGGGAAAGTTAAGATTTATCTGCTTTCCTCTAAATATTTTTATAAAATTTATCAAAATTAAAAGGAGTGGAAATGTTGAACGAGACATTATATCAGCCGGTCATAACAAAATATAAAGAAATAGAACCTTTTGAAATGGATGAAGGCGTACAATTTCACGACATGATGATGAAAGAAATGGGCCCAAAAACCATTATTGTTGGATTGGCAACGTTTGAACCAGGTAAAGGGTTGCCATGTCATATCCATAATGTGGAAGAGTCTGTAACTATTTTAAAAGGAAATGCCTTTTGTGATGTAGAAGGAGTTCGAACCGCATTAGAGCCTTATGATACTTCCTTTATTCCTGCTAAAATTCCTCACCGATTTGTCAACGCCAGCGAATCTGAAGAGTTAATCATATTATGGGCTTACTCTCAAATTGATGATTCTCTTAAACAAGTAGATGTAGAAAGAATTATCGTCGAAACGGACCTTTGCATGCTTCCTAAAAAATAAAGAAGAAATTCTAATTGTTTGTAGAATTTATATAGAGAATAAAAATTAAGGGAGGCTCTCAAGTTGACTAGAAGGTATTCCGGAAAAGTCTGGGATGATCGATTTTTGCCCAGACTTTCATCTACACAAATTGAAAATTTGCCTAAAAAAGATTCATTGGTCATCCTGCCTATTGGGGCAGTTGAACAGCACGGTCCTCATCTTCCAGTATTCACTGATACTTTACTTGCGGAAACAGTATTAGAAGAATCATTTAAGTATGTTCCTTCTGATTCTAATATTTGGGTTTTACCTCCTCTTCCTTACGGGAAAAGCAATGAGCACCTTGGTCGGGCAGGAACCTTTTCTCTATCTTCGACTACTCTGCAGTCGGTGATTATGGATATAGGCAGAAGTTTAAAACAAAGTGGTTTTAGGCGTTTATTATTGTTTAATGCCCATGGAGGAAATAGTGACCTATTAAATCTTTTAGCAAGAGAGGTGCGGCTAGAAACGAACATAATGGTTTTTCGAATCAATGTTGGAGGATTGACACTTGAAGAAAATTTCCTAAGCGAGACAGAAAGATTATTAGGTATTCATGGAGGGGATTATGAAACTTCCTTGATAATGGCGTCCTATCCAGAATGGGTTAGAGAGGATAAGCTGCCTGTTGAATATCCAGAATTATTGAAAAAGTCAAATTTCCTTCGCTTCCAAAAATCCAATTTTGCGTGGACGATTGACGATGTATCTTCTTCAGGCATTTTAGGAAATGCAAAAACGTCCTCAGCGGAAAAGGGTAGAAGGATTTATGAACAACACGGAAAACATTTGGCGGAAATGCTTTTAGAAATGATGAATTTTGAGATTGATAGCTTAATGGATAAAGAATCTATTGAAATAAAGAGATAATTCTATTTTTCTAGCCCNNTTATTAGACTTGTAACTCTCATTAACCGAAAGGATGAATAAAAGTGAATGGTATTCATAAAAAGTTAAGTTCTCTTCTTGGGGAAGAAAATGTGATTGTAGATTTGCCATCACGTAAACAATTATCGAAGGATTTTTATTGGTATTCCCCAGTTCTAACCGATATGTTGGATGATAAAATCGCAGACTACATCGTAAAACCAGGCAATGAAGAAGAGATTAAAAGTGTTTTAACTCTTGCTGTACAAAATAAAATTCCTGTAACCATTCGAGGAGCAGGAACGGGAAATTACGGTCAAATTATTCCAATGAATGGCGGCATCCTTATTGATACGACAAGAATGAATAAGATTATTCAGATCGAAGAAGGCTCCGTACGGGTTGAGCCAGGAATTAAATTAGGATTAGTAGAAAAAGAGTTACGAGAAGTAAATCAGGAATTTTGTATTTATCCAACTACGTACATAAAGGCTACGGCAGGTGGCTTTGTAAGTGGCGGATCTGGAGGAATCGGTTCCATTACGTGGGGGAATTTATGGGATGGAAATGTATTAGAGTTAAGAGTCCTAACTATGGAGGAGACTCCTCGTGTTTTTACCGTTAAAGGCGAGGGTATGATGAATTATATTCATAGCTACGGTACAACTGGAGTCATAACCGAAATTGTGTTTAGAACGACAAAGCGAGTTGAATGGACGCAGTGTATTGCCTCTTTTTCTGATCTAGAAAACTCTTTAATTTTTTCGGAAAAGATTGCAAAGGATTCTCAAATTAAGAAACGTTCCATTTCAACATGTGAATGGCCAATCCCATCCTATTTCCAGCCTCTTCAAAAGGTAATAGAACCGGATAAACATATCGTCATATTAGAGGTTGAAGAGAAGTCGTTTGAGCTTGTGAAGTCATTAGTATCTGAACATAACGGTACAGTTTCTTATGAAATCCCATCTTCTAAATACCAAAAGGGAATCAGATTATCAGATTTCACATGGAATCATACAACCTTGTGGGCTCTAAATGCAAATGAAAAAATGACCTATTTACAAGGGAGTTTTTCTCTAGACTCGTATCTTGAGCAAATAAAATTAATTAAAGAGAAGTATAAGGACGAATTTTATAACCATTTTGATTGGATGAGAAGTAAAGGAGAGCTTATCCCTCAACAAATTCCTCTTGTTCGATACAAGACGAAGGAACATTTATATGAAATGATCTCATTCTGTGAGTCAATCGGTGTTAAGATTTATGATCCACATACAAACTTACTTGAAAAAGGCGGGTGGGAGGCATACATTGATTCAGTTGTGCAGAAGAAACACGAAAATGATCCGCACGGATTATTGAACCCCGGAAAAATTGGTGTTGTGAATGATTTAGTAAAAGGTTAGTTTCTAGAATGTTTTGATGCATGATAAAAAGGGATTGTCCTTATTTATAATTTTTTGGAGGATAATATGAAAGCAAGAACAGTCATACACAATGCACGAATTCCAGGGTCTTCAGGTCTTAAAGATTTAACGATTGAAAATGGGAGATTTACTTCCGTAACAGATGCAGATGAGCATCTTACTAAAAGCCCTCAACTTCTTATAGTAGATGTAGAAGGAAGGGTAGTGCTGCCAGGTTTTGTGGATGTGCATATGCATTTAGATAAGGCACTCACTTGGCCTGCAATACCAAACCACTCTGGCACACTGTCAGAAGCCATTTGGCGGTTTGAAGATGCCCAAAATCAAATGGATGTCAACTCCATAACAGAACGAATGACCGCAACAATATTAAAAGCTATACAGCATGGGACGACAGCTATTCGTACCCATCTCAACTATAGTACATCCTCGTATTTACATCAGGTTGTTGAAGCTTTTCAAAAGGTCCAATCTTATTTTTCTGATTACATTACGCTAGAAGCTGTTTTAATGTGTCCTTTTGATATCACGAAAGAGGTGGAAAAGGATATTCGCTGGGCTGTCAATAATGGGATAAATCTGTTGGGTGGAGCACCGCATTTGGCTGAAAATCCACAGCTCTACTTAGCAAAAATTTTTGAATTAGCTGTTTCATTAGACGTTAACATCGATCTACACATTGATGAGTCGGATGATCCGACCGTTAAATCATTAGAGGATGTTTGTCAGTGGACCATTCAAACAGGCTATCAGGGAAGAGTCGTTGCGGGGCATTGTACATCCTTATCGGCCATGAGTGAACTAGAAGCACATGAACTAATGTCACTTGTTCAAAAGGCTCAGATAGGTATTGTAACTCTCCCATCGTCTAATCTGTTTCTGATGGGAAGAGAAGATAAAGGCCTTATTCGCCGTGGATTAACACGAGTTAAGCAAATGCTGGAATTGAATATCTCTGTGGCAGCAGCATCTGATAATATTCAAGACCCGTTTCATCCATACGGGAAAGCAGATTTGCTGCAAATAGCCCTTTTAGCAAGCTACGGAGCTCATTTAACAACGGAAGAAGAAATGGAAAAGCTGATTGAAATGATTACTTCTGTTCCGGCCGAGCTTATGAAGCTTCAAGGATATGGAATTGGAGCTGGGAACTGGGCAGATTTTATTATTCTAGACATTACGGATAAGAAAATGATTTTATCAGAACTTCCAACATCGCGTGAAACTTGGAGGAGAGGGCAGCCTATTTGTCGTATTTCGGAATCCATTACATGGTCGAATAAACTAAAGCCTGTATTGTCGTAATTTGCCTTTTTAAAAAAAGAAGGGTGTGGCGCCATGTATGATCTAATTGTTAGAAATCTTAAATTCCCTTCAGATAATAGCCTAAAAGATATTGGCATTGAAGATGGAAAGATAAAAGAAATTGGAAATATTTTAGAAAAAGGGAAAAAGGAAATTGATGCAATTGGGGATCTTGTATTAGCTCCATTTGTAGAATCCCACATTCATTTAGATACAGTATTAACCGCTGGAACTCCGAGGTGGAATGAAAGTGGTACATTAATTGAAGGGATTAAAATATGGGGGGAACGTAAAAAAAGCTTAACAATTGATGATGTGAAAACGAGAGCGATAGAGGTATTACGTAACCAGCTTTCATACGGAATATTACATGTCCGATCACATGTTGATATTTCTGACCCGAATCTTACAGCTTTACGTACTCTCCTAGAAATTAAAGAACAAGTTTCACCCTATCTTAATTTGCAAATTGTTGCTTTTCCTCAAGATGGAATTCTATCAAATCAAGATAATCAAAAAAGACTTGAGGAAGCTCTAGTTTTAGGGGCAGATGCGGTTGGAGCTATTCCCCATAATGAATATACAAGGGAAACTGGAATTGAATCACTGGAAATTTGTTTTTCGCTTGCCGAAAAGTATAACCGAATGGTGAATGTGTTCTGCGATGAAACAGACGATGGGCATTCAAGGTTTTTGGAAGTCGTTGCCATGCTGGCATTGAAATCGGGGCTGAAGCAAAAGGTGACGGCAAGCCATACAAACGCCATGGCTTATTATCCAGAACCCTATGTGGCAAGACTGATTAGCCTGCTGAAGGAATCCGAAATGAATATTGTATCTTGCCCACTCGTTAGCTCCGTCATGCAAGGACGATATGACTCATGGCCAAAAGGGAGAGGAATTACACGGATAAAGGAATTATGGCATGCGGGCATAAATGTCAGTATTGGACATGACGATATTATGACGCCATTCTATCCTTTTGGAACTGGCAGTATGTTGCAGGCAGCGCATTTGGCTATCCATTTAGCACAAATGACAGGAAGACAGGAAGTCGAAGAAATGATCAACATGGTAACAATAAGAGGTGCAAAGACATTACAGATTGAGTCTCAATATGGAATAGAAGTTGGCAAGCCAGCGAGCTTTGTGACCTTACCTGCCGAGGACTCATTCGATTTAATTCGTCATCAGCCTATGTGCAGTTATGTTATAAGTCATGGAAGAATCATTTCAGAAAATAAATATCATCAACCTCAACTTAATGTAGATGGGATTTTGAAAAAATAAAGTTCAGCATTTATAGAGTGTGAAAATTATTTTGCTATTAAATAACTGAATATTTTCAATCTTTTTTTCAAATTTACGGGGGTGAGCTTTATGGATCAGCATTCTAAAATTGAAGAGTCTTTAGCCAAGAAGTACCGGCAGCCAAAAGGTGTTGAACAGTTCGGGATTGAGGCAGTTCCTGAAGAACTGCGAACAGTTCGCTGGTGGGATATTTCTGCCATGGTTTTAAACTTTGTGGTGAATCCAGGTACCATTTTAATTAGCGGTGCCTTAATCGCTGCAGGTCTGTCGTTTTGGCAAGCGGTGTTTGCTGGATTTCTTAGTATCGCGATTGGTTTTTCTGTTTACCTTGTTGCAGCAACTGTTGGAGTCGATTACGGAGTTCCTGGACTTGTCAGTATGCGTAGTGTATTTGGGATTCGAGGCTCTTGGCTTGCTTCCGGTTTGCGTGCCATATCCAGTGTCTACTGGTTTGCCTTTCAAACCATTTCTGGTGCCCTTGGATTAACAGCTGTGCTTGAAGTTATATTGGATAGGCCTGTTAGTTTAGCACTAGTCAGTTTAATCTTTGCATTATTACAGGTATTGATCGCAACCTTTGGGTACAACTCATTAAAGATTTTATCCCGTTACTCCCTTGTTTTGAAATTACTATTTTCCATTACAATTATTTACGTCTTGATGAACTATCCGACACCATCTTATCACCCATCTGCAGTTTTCAGTTTTGCTGGCGGTGAGGGGATGAAATGGGCTTTAATTTTACTTTGGGCAACGAGCATGGCGGCTGCATGGTTCTCAAACTTCACTGATGCTGCTGATTTTTGTCGCTATTCCAAAACAAGAGTAGACATGTGGATTGGCACATTTGTGGCAGCAGTTCTTGGTCAGCTTATTTGTTCATTTGTTGGTGGATATGCTGTTGCGGCAGCATTAGGTAAAAATGATAATCCATTTGATGTGATCGTTGGGGCTTCAAATGGTGCAATGTGGTTTTTACTTCTTATATCTGTTTATATCGTGTTGGATAATTGGACGATTAATGTTCAAAACCTATATACCGGCGGATTGTCGTTGAGTAATATTTTTACTCGGCTTGGTCGATTCTGGGGCACGATTATTGTTAGTGTCATCGGGGTTATTTTTTCATTGATGCCGCAGCTTGTTAATGGATATATCGGTTATATGGGAATCTTAGGAAACATCTTTGCTCCAATGGGTGGAGTATTCCTTGCTCATTATGTTCTGTTGGCCCGGAGCAAGCTTGATATCCCATCATTATTTATTCGAGGAAGCCGTTATTGGTATTGGAGTGGCTTCAACTGGGTAGCGATGTTTTGGACAATTGTTGGATTTTTCATCAATAGAAATATCCCAGTTGGATGGATTAATATCATTTGGACCGCAGCGATTGTTGGTTTCTTATATTGGCTAACTGTAGTAATTATGCGTAAATCATCGGCAGTTTTAAATGCTGGAGCGGAAGCTGTTGACATCGATATGCCAAGTTCTATTGTAGTTGAGGATGGACTAGTTGAAAAATATAAAATGTAATATCCCTACCTTTATAAATACAAATCAATTTCAAAAGGATGACTAATGATGATTGAAAAAGCAACTGTTATTGGTGCAGGTGTAATGGGACATGGCATTGCTCAAGTGTTCGCACTTGCAGGGATTCCGGTGCATTTATATGATTTAAAAAAGGAGACATTAATAAATGCACTTGCGTCTATTAACAATAATTTAGATTTGTATGTAAAAAACGAACTCATATCTTCATCAGATAAAGACCAAACACTAAAGCATATTCATTTGACAACAAATTTGGAAGAGAGTTTAGTTGATTCAACATTCGTCATTGAAGCTATTCCCGAGGATTTACAGTTAAAATGGGATCTGTATAAATCATTAGAGGCAATTTGTGCACAGGATGTAATTATCGCATCCAATACATCCACTATTCCTCTCACAGCATTAATTCAACATAGCATCTACCCTGAGCGGTTTATTATTGCCCATTTTTTAAATCCTGCACCGTTAGTACCTTTAGTGGAAGTGATTAAACATGAGAGTACTTCCAAATATGTTATCGATACAACGATGGCGTTGCTAAAAAGTATCGGAAAAACTCCTATTTTATTAAAGAAGGAGATACAAGGATTTGTTGCAAATAGGATACAAGCAGCCTTATTAAGGGAAGCATTGGGTTTAATTGAAGATGGCATTGTCGATGTGGAGGATATGGATAAAATTATTAAGGATGGACCTGGGTTTAGATGGGCATTTATTGGGCCAATAGAAACAGTAGATTATGGTGGACTAGATACGTGGAAACGAATTTTTGATAATTTATTCCCTAATCTAAATAATCTTCAAGGTGCACCAGAATTTATTACTAAACTTGTTGCTCAAAATAAGCTTGGAGCTAAAACTGGGGAGGGAATCTATCCATATAAGGACACATCAATCAATGCTGTTTTAACCGGTAGGGATGAAAATTTTTTACGGATGCTTAAAATAAGAAACAATAAACAACCTGTTGAAAAATAACATTAGAACTGTTTCGAAACCGTTAAGAGAAAAAAGAATCACCATGCTAAAGCTGCAGGGTGATTCTTCTATATTAATGTGTACTAACTTTTGTTTCGTTATCGTTATTTTGCCATGTATGGCATTGTAGTGCTGCAGAGCCAAGTGTTTTGGCCGCGATGATCATCGCCTTTTCGTCAATATCAAATTTAGGATGGTGATGTGGGTAATTTTCATCTGTATTTTCTGGCTTCGCACCGGTAAAGAAGAATGTTCCTTTTACATGCTGGAGATAATAAGCAAAATCTTCTCCGCCCATTTGCGGTTCCGTTTCTACAACCTCGGTTACTTCATCAATATTTTGTGCGCAATTGATTAGGAATTCAGTTTCGTCCTTATGGTTAATAACAGCCGGGTAGCCTCTTGCATACAAGTAATCGTATGTGCTATCTGCTGTGTAGCATGTTCCTTTTACAATCCGTTCAATTTCTTTTTCGATATTGGTACGGACTTCTTCATTAAAAGTACGGACGGTTCCGCCAAGTTTTACTTTATCAGCAATTACATTAAAGGCGTTTTCTGCAATAAAGTAGGCAACCGTTACAACAGCAGAATCAATTGGATTGACTTTTCTGCTGACAATTTGCTGCAAGTTCACGACTAGCTGAGAAGCAGTAACAATTGCATCCTTCGTTCTATGCGGCTGTGCTCCATGACCGCCTTTTCCCTGAATCGTAATTTCAAAACGATCTGCAGCAGCCATTACTGGACCAACTCGATATTGAATAGTGCCAGTTGGCTCTGAAGCCCATAAATGTGTGCCAAATATGACATCGACACCTTCTAAACACCCATCTTCAATCATAGAAATAGCCCCGCCTGGAGCAAATTCCTCAGCATGCTGATGAATCATCACATATGTACCTTCAAGCTCTTCACGCATTTCATGTAGCGATTTAGCGAGAACGAGCAATGTAGCAGTATGGCCATCGTGTCCACAAGCATGCATAACACCTGGTACAAGAGATTTGTATGGCACATCTTTTTCATCTTGAATTGGAAGTGCATCGAAATCGGCTCTTAAAGCAACTGTTTTTCCAGGTTTGTTTCCATAAATCTTCGCAACAACCCCATTTCCGCCGACATTGCCTCTTACTTCAATTCCTAAATTTTCATAGTAGGACTTAATATAATTTGCGGTTTTTACTTCCTTAAAGGAAAGCTCAGGATGTTGGTGCAAATAGCGTCTTATTGAAACCATGTCTTCATAATAATTTTCTAATTTGGCAAATAATTTATTAAGCATAGCCACTCTCCTATTTGTTTGTATTTTGAATATTATAGCATTTTATGTTGTAAAGGAGGGATTGTTTTTGCTAAAATAAGGGACGTGTGTGAAAAAGGTTAGCAGAAAGAGGGAAAGGTTTGGAATTAAGAAAGTCGCCTATTACATATGTATTGATTGTCATTTCCGCTTGTATTTTCATTTATTTTGCCTTAGCGGTAAAAAGCGGAGAGCCATTACGTTTCGATCAAAATGTTAGTTCGTTTTTGTTAAGTCTATTAAGGGAAAACTCTTATCCGTTTTTCAAAGCGCTTAATGTGATTGGTTCCTTCAAAGGAATTGGAATAATAGCACTTGTCGTTATTTTTCTATTATGGATGAAAAAAAGGGACTATGTCGGTATGGCAGTGTTCACCTTAACGGTCGCAACCGGGGCTTTGCTGAACGATTACGTAAAAGATACTATTGCACGCCCACGTCCGGAGATTAAGCACATCGTTCATGTGAATAGCTTTAGTTTTCCAAGTGGACATGCGATGATGGGGATGGTTTTGTATGTATTGATTGCATACTTCATCGTTTGTAATATCCAGTCACGAGCAGGAAAATGGCTAGTGATGTTCCTCGCATTTTTGATGATTATCATGCTGGGAGTTAGCCGTACCGTCTTACAAGTTCATTATCCATCCGATGTAGTTGCGGGCTATGCCCTAGGTCTAGCTTGGGTACTTGTGGGGATTATTATATATGAGTTCTTTAGGGGAAAATGGCGTTAATCGAATAATACATAAGTTAAAAACAGACTCTTCCATTTAGGGTCTGTTTTATTTTTTAATGAATAACAAAGTAGTATTTTAAAAGAATTAGTCTTAATAAACGAGGGATATACTCTTTCAAGAGGAAACAACTCCCCTGAAGGTAGTTAAGAGCCTCACTTAAACCCCTTCAAGAGGAAACAACTCCCTTGAAGGTAGTTAAGAACCTCTCTTAAACCCCTTCAAGAGGAAACACCTCCCCTGAAGGTAGATAAGAGCCGCTCTTAAACCTCTTCAAGAAGAAACAACTCCCTTGAAGGTAGTTAAGAACCGCTCTTATATCTCTTCAAGAAGAAACAACTCCCCCTGGAGGTAGTTAAGAGTCACTCTTAAAAGGAAACTACCCCAAAAAAGGTAGGTTAAGAACCGTTTATATACTAATCATCCTCAGAGGGAATATAATACTTCGAAATATAGGGTGCCCCCATAAATATTTGGGATTGGGCGGGGGGAGATTTTGTTCCTTGGAAGAAAGATTGATGAGATGGATTATTTTCCCAATTCATATAGGACCTTTCACTTTTCCATAAGGTTAGAATGATATAAGTGTTGGATTTGCTCGGCCGCAATACTCGCAGGGCTACAAAGCCGGGATTATTAAGCAGGTGAACATGGTCAGCTGAATACCGATATTCAAACATTGGTTTGTCGTCATCAATAACAGGAATATGATTTAAAACTAAAAAACCTGAATTCTCTAAAACACCCTCTGATTTCAGAACCTTATAAGATCTTGGGGCACCGAAAACGGTTTTCCCTGAGGTTTCATGAACAAGAACTGCCTCCTCGTTATTCTGTATAAGAAGTATTTTTTCCTTACCGTATTTTCCCTTTATTTTTTTCAAGAATTCAAATGTACCGCTCGTCATATAAATATTCATCTTTTAGGTCACCCCTCTAATAGAAAAGTCAAAAAATTAGGTTTTTCTGTTTATTTTAGCCTTGAACCTTCTTTAAATTCGTCAAATTTTCGACATTTCCTCTTATAAACTATACAACTATAGTGGAAAGGGATACAGTAAGGATGGACAAAAAGTTGTAGGAATTTTAATTATTACTATATATATATTACAATGAAAAGCAGACAGTCTTTGAAAGGGGATTAATTTTAATGGAAAGAATGTTTAATGATACATTTTTACGAGCAGCAAAAGGTGAGAAAACGGATCATGTGCCAGTTTGGTATATGCGCCAAGCAGGCCGTTCTCAGCCAGAATATCGTGCAATAAAGGAAAAGTATTCTCTATTTGAAATAACACATCAGCCTGAGCTATGTGCTTATGTGACAAAATTGCCTGTTGATCAATATAACAATGATGCAGCCATTCTTTATAAGGATATTATGTCACCGCTTCCTGCACTTGGAGTGGAAGTTGAAATTAAATCTGGTATAGGTCCAGTGATTTCAAATCCAATCCGTTCAACAGCAGATGTTGAAAAACTAGGAGAAATTAATCCAGAAGAAGATGTGCCTTATGTTTTAGAAACAATCAAAATTCTTACACAGGAGCAATTGACAGTGCCTCTTATTGGCTTTGCAGGTGCACCATTTACTCTTGCAAGCTACATGATTGAAGGCGGCCCTTCTAAAAATTACAATAAAACGAAGGCTTTCATGTATGCAGAGCCTGAAGCTTGGTTTGCCTTAATGGATAAACTCAGCGAAATGACAATTACATATGTTAAATCCCAAATTAGAGCAGGCGCGAAGGCGATTCAAATTTTTGATTCATGGGTAGGGGCTTTAAATGTGGCTGATTACCGTGTTTTCATAAAGCCAACGATGAATAAAATTTTCTCTAGCCTCAGAGAAGAAAATGTTCCGCTTATTATGTTTGGGGTTGGAGCAAGCCACCTTGCAATGGAATGGCACGACCTGCCATTAGATGTAGTAGGACTTGACTGGAGACTTCCTATTAAAGAGGCAAGGGAAAGAGGAATTACAAAAGCAGTTCAAGGAAACCTTGATCCTGCCCTTTTGTTAGCCCCATGGGAAGTAATCGAGGAAAGAGCGAAAGCGATTTTAGATCAAGGAATGGAACAGCCAGGCTATATTTTTAACCTTGGACACGGCGTATTCCCTGAAGTCAAACCAGAAACATTAAAGAAATTAACGGCATTTGTACATGAATATTCTGCTTCTAAGCTGGGCAACTAGAGTAGCAACAGATCTACTAGAGGTGATTAGATGACAAGGAAGAAAATGGGCCTGCTTGTAATGGCATATGGCACTCCAAATAAAGAAGAAGATATAGAACGCTATTATACTCATATTCGCAGAGGGAGAAAGCCTTCTCCAGAGATGCTTGAAGATTTGAGGGCCAGATATGAAGCAATTGGCGGTATATCTCCATTAGCAAAAATTACTTTGGATCAAGGAAAAAGCCTAGAAACATATTTAAATGAAAATCAAGAAGAGTACGAGTTTCAAATGTATCTTGGCTTAAAGCATATCAAGCCATTTATTGAAGATGCAGTTAAACAAATGAATCAAGACGGTATTGAAGAAGCGGTAAGTATTGTATTGGCTCCACATTTTTCAACGTTTAGTGTGAAGTCATACAATGGCAGAGCGAAGGAAGAAGCGGAAAAGCTTGGAGGTCCTGTTATACATTCAGTGGAAAGCTGGTATGATGAGCCAAAGTTCATCCAATATTGGGTTGACCGTGTAAAGTCTACTTTTGAAGGGATGCCGCAAGAGGAAAGAGAAAAGTCAGTGTTAATCGTTTCAGCTCATAGTTTACCTGAGAAGATTCTGCAATTGGGAGACCCTTATCCAAAACAGCTTCAAGAAACAGCGGATATGATTGCCAAAGGAGCTGGAGTGAAAAATTATGCTGTCGGCTGGCAAAGTGCAGGAAATACGCCAGAACCTTGGCTTGGTCCCGATGTTCAAGACTTGACTAGAGAGCTTTATGAAACAGAAGGGTATAAGGCATTTGTTTATACACCAGTAGGATTTGTCTCCGATCATCTTGAAGTGTTATATGACAATGATTATGAATGTAAAGTGGTTACTGATGAAATTGGTGCGAGCTATTATCGACCGCCTATGCCGAATGATCAGCCAGAATTTATTGAGGCATTGGCAGCCGTCATTCTTAGAAAATTAGCAAACAAGTGAGACTAAAGTAAAGAAGGCGAAGAACCGTGTCGGAACAAAAGAAAAGGGTTGTTATTATCGGTGGTGGAATTACAGGTTTAACAGCTGCTTATTATTTACAAAAGGAAGTAAGTGCTAAAGGACTGCCACTTGAGGTAAGATTAATCGAAGCTACCCATCGGCTAGGGGGAAAAATGCAAACCGTTGTACGCGATGGATTTGTCATAGAGAGAGGTCCCGATTCCTTTCTTGCCCGTAAGCAAAGTGCTTCCCGTCTTGCGAAGGAAGTAGGAATGGAAGATAAATTAATTAGAAATACGGCTGGTAAGTCTTTTGTACTCGTTAAGAATCGCTTGCATCCTATGCCAGGGGGTTCTGTTATGGGAATACCTACACAAATAGCCCCTTTTGTTACGACCGGTTTATTTTCTTTGGCGGGAAAGGCAAGAGCAGCTGCAGATTTTATTTTGCCAAAATCAGACCCAGCTAATGACCAATCACTTGGCAAGTTCTTTCGCAGAAGGCTTGGAGATGAAGTGGTTGAAAACTTAATTGAGCCTTTGCTTTCCGGTATTTATGCTGGAGATATTGACCGGCTAAGTCTCATGTCAACCTTTCCTCAGTTTTACCAGGTTGAACAAAAATATAAAAGCTTAATATTAGGGATGAAGAAATCAACTCCAGCACCGCCAAAGAATGCTGGAAAGAAGACAGATAAGGGGATTTTTCTAACAATCAATACAGGCTTGCAGTCATTTGTAGATGCTATAGAATCAAAGCTAGAGCCCCATTCTGTCATGAAGGGCTGCAGAGTTGAACGGATAAGCAAAAAAGAAAATAGATATGAAATTGAGTTAAATGGGGGAGATCAGCTGCACGCTGACAGTATTATTATGTCTGTCCCACATCATATAACCCATTCTGTTTTTTCCGACTATCAATTCTTTGACCCGTTTATGGAAATGTCATCCACCTCTGTCGCAACAATTGCTCTTGCTTTTCCTGAAGCAGCAATCGATAAGGATATTGAAGGAACAGGTTTTGTTGTCTCTAGAAATAGTGATTATACCATTACTGCGTGTACATGGACTCACAAAAAGTGGCCGCATACTACACCTGCCGGAAAAGTGCTTATTCGCTGTTATGTAGGCAGACCTGGTGATGAGGGTGTTGTGGAGCTTTCGGATGATGAATTAATTAAGATAGTGCTTAATGAGCTTAACAAAACAATGAATATTACGATGGATCCTGATTTTGCTGTCATTTCAAGATGGATTGATTCCATGCCGCAGTATACAGTCGGACATAAAGAACGAATTGAAAAGGTCAAAACGCATTTAGCTTCTGAGCTTCCAGGTGTTTTTCTAGCGGGAAGCTCGTTTGAAGGTTTAGGGATGCCTGACTGTATTGACCAAGGTGAAGCAGCTGTTGAAAAGGTCTTATCATTTTTAAATATGGATGAAAAAAAAGCTGTCTTATGACAGTTTTTTTTCTTGATTTATGATTTTTTTCATGTTATCTTAAAATGTACACAAAATGACCGAAATGTTCAATTGGTCACTAGCTACGAAAAGAGGTGTTGTTTTGGCCATGGATCGCAAGCAGCTAATTATTGAAGCGGCTACCAAATCCTTTTCCCTATTTGGCTATAAGGCAACAACGATGGATCAGATCGCAAAAATAGCTAATGTTGGAAAAGGGACCATCTATACATTTTTTAAAAATAAGGAAGAGCTTTTTGACGAAATCATTAATTCCCTTATAAATGAAATGAAGCATACTGCCGATGAAGCAATTGACCCATTGCTTTCTTTTCATGAAAATGTTCACCGCGGCCTCTACAAACTCTTAGAGTTTCGCTTGAAGCATCAGCTCACTATCAAGCTTTTTCAAGAGGGAAAGGAAATGGGGACTCCAGCCGTCATAGAGGTAATGACAAAATTAGAAGGGGAAATCATTACTTACTTGAAAGGGAAAATCTTACATGCGATTGAAAAGGAAGAAATTCGACCGTGTGATCCGGAACTGACTGCATTTATTATGCTAAAGCTGTATGTTTCCTTGATTTTTGATTGGGAGAAGCGTCATCAGCCACTAGAGAAAGAAGATATTGCAAGAATTTTTGAACAGTATATTTTCGATGGATTATCAAATAGATAATCCTCATTTTTTGCAAAGAATTGACCAGTTGAACAAAATGGTCACCAATTTAAGGGGGCGACGAAATTGAAGGGAAATTTATTTAAAAAGGAATTATCAAGCATTGTGCGAAATAAAAAGGTTCTCATTCCGATCATTGCTGTGCTTTTTATTCCTGTATTATATAGCGGAATGTTTTTATGGGCGTTTTTGGATCCTTATGCAAAGCTGGCAGATTTGCCAGTCGCAGTTGTTAATGAAGATAAAGGGGCAGACTTTGATGGAAAAGAATTGCAACTTGGGAAAGAGCTTGTAAATAAATTAAAAGAAAGTAAGGATTTTGACTACCATTTTGTAGAAAAAGAGGATGCTTATAAGGACCTGAAAAATCAAAAATATTATATGCTAATTGAAATTCCAAAGGATTTCTCGGAAAATGCTACAACTCTTCTTGATGAAAATCCGGAAAAGTTAAAGCTGCATTATGTACCAAATGAAAGCTATAATTTCTTATTTTCACAAATCGGCGGTACAGCCGTTGAAAAAATCAAAATCTCACTTTCTGAGAAAATTACAGAAACATATGCGGAAACGATGTTTGATAAAGTGAGTGATCTTGCGGATGGAATGGAAAAGGCAAGTGAAGGTGCTACAAAAATTAATGATGGCGCAGCTGAACTGAAGGATGGGTCTTCTAAAATTTATGATAATCTTTCAATATTAGCTGAAAAATCGATTGAATTTAATAATGGTGTTGGAAAAATAAATAATGGCTCAAAAGAATTAGTATCAGGCTCAAAAGCCCTTGCTGATGGACTTGGTCAATTACAGGAAGGACATAACCAGCTAAAGTCTGCGTCTAATCAGTTAAAGGCAGGCAACGAACAAATGGCCTCAGGTATTTCTCAAGCAACTGATGGATTAAATAAACTGAATGAAAAGCTCCCGACTATTGTTTCGGGAACTGAGCAGATTGGTGCAGGGGCAAATAAATTATCAGCCTCCCTTCAGCAATGGCAATCCGAAGCAGAAAAGGTAAGCGGCGGCATGGCAGAATTACAAAAGAATCTACAAGTGCTAATCGGACAGCTACCGGAAAATTCACCACAGAGATTGCAATTGGAAGGTGCTTTAAATCAGTTAAAAAGTGGAACAGCTGAACTTGCAGGAGCTGCTGGACAAATGGCAAATGGCGGTTCAGAGCTTGCTAATAAAATTAGTGCTTTAAATGAAGGACAGAAACAGGTGCAGCAAGGAGTTAGCCAGCTGGCACAAGGAAGTCAACAGCTTAATGTTGGGGTCAAAAAAATTTCGGAAGGGCAAAATGACTTCCAAGCAGGCATGGATACCTTTGGACAAAAATTTGCCGATGCGAAAGCAGGCGCTGATCAATTAGCAAACGGTTCTACAGTATTAGCAGGTGGACTTGGCCAATTACAGGATGGTTCAAAGGCAATTCAGGATGGAACCGGGAAGCTGAAGGACGGTGCTGGAAAACTTGCTGACGGAAATACCTCCTTATATGACGGTTCAAAGGAATTAGCGGATAAACTCGCAGCTGGGGCAGATCAAGCATCATCGGTACATGCCAATGATAAAACGTATAGTATGATGGCTGGGCCAGTGAAGGTAGATAATGAAAAAATTAATAAAGTTCCTAACTATGGAACAGGCTTTACCCCATATTTCTTATCATTAGGTCTATTCGTTGGAGCGTTATTATTATCGATAGTGTTTCCAATGCGTGAACCTGCCGGAGTACCGCGTAACGGAATAAGCTGGTTTACAAGCAAGTTTCTTATTTTAATGGGGGCTGGAATTTTACAGGCTTTACTTGCTGCAGTGATTATTCTTGCGGGTTTAAAAATAGAGGTTCAAAGTGTTCCTTTATTTATCCTATTTTCGATCATTTCAAGCTTAACGTTTATTACGTTAGTTCAATTCTTTGTTACCGTATTTGGAGATCCAGGACGATTTATGGCGATTATCATTTTAATTTTGCAATTAACAACGAGTGCTGGAACATTTCCGCTTGAGTTAATTCCAAATCTATTACAGCCATTCAATGCAATACTGCCAATGACTTATACAGTATTTGGGTATAAAGCAGTTATTTCAAGTGGAGACTTTAGCTTTATGTGGCATAATGTGGCGATATTGGGAATCTTTATAGTAATCTTTATCGCTGGAACCATTGGATATTTTACAACTATGTATAAGAAGCGTTTTGCAGTTATTGCGGAATAAGAGAAAAACCAGCCGTTCATTTCAAGACGGCTGGTTTTTCTATGACTATATGAATCTGTTATAAAATATCTTTAACACCTAGGCAATGATCACATTTATTCCCATAGCATTCATGCTGCTCATCAATAGACTTCCCACACTCAACACATTGCTTTGCCGGTAAATTTCTAAAAAATTCGATGATGTTTTGAATCAATTTGAGAGCCTCCTAAGTTTTTGGATTAGTAAGATTATTTGATTTCATTGTATTATAACAGAGGTGATATGTCAATAACTGTTTCAATACAAAAATCAAAAAAAGAAAAATTGGTTCTTTGGCCATATAAGTGGCATGGTTGTTCCAAAATCCTTATTTTGGTCCCATTGGGGTATAATATTAGCAATAGATATGTTTTTAAGGAGGTTTTTATGTGAATTTTACAGTTATTGGACAGTGGGGCGGTTATTCAAAGGCAGGAGAAGCGAGTTCGGGGTATTTACTCGAGTACGATGGATTCCATTTGCTGATTGATTGCGGAAGTGCTGTACTATCACAGCTACAACGTGTTTTACAGCCTGAGGAACTAAATGGAGTCATTATATCTCATTATCATCCCGATCATACAGCTGATATTGGTGTATTGCAGCATGCCAGACTGATACAAGGCTTCTTAGGTAAGGAAATGGAGTGTCTTCCTATTTACGGACATTCGGAGGATGAAGTTGAATTTTCAAAGTTAACCTATAAAAATATTACTGAAGGGATAGCCTATGATCCTAATCAGGCTTTAACAATTGGGCCTTTTAGGGTACAATTTTTACTGACAGACCATCCTGTTACTTGTTTTGCAATGAGATTTGAAGCTGGCGGGAAATCTATCGTTTATACAGCTGATACATCATTTAAAGAAGAATTGGTTCCCTTTACAAATGGGGCTGATTTACTCGTGTGTGAATGCAATTTCTATGGAAATCAGAATGGAAAAAGCGCTGGACATATGACAAGCCTGGATGCAGGGAATTTAGCTAGTGATGCCAATGCCCGTCAACTGTTACTTACACATTTGCCTCATTACGGAAACTTGGAACAATTAAAGGAAGAAGCAGCGACACGATATAATGGTCCAATTTCACTAGCTTCTTTGCAATGGTCGTTAACCTTATAAAGGAGTGGAACAAATGTTATTTATCGATAACAAAGGAATAACAGATCCAAGAATTAATCTCGCCATTGAGGAATATGCACTGAAAAACTTAGATATTAATGAAACCTACTTGCTGTTTTACATAAATGAGCCATCTATCATTATTGGAAAAAACCAAAATACTATAGAAGAAATTAATACGGAATACGTAGAAGGCAATGGTATTCATGTTGTCCGCCGTTTATCAGGTGGAGGCGCTGTATACCATGACTTAGGGAATTTAAACTTCAGTTTTATAACAAAGGATGATGGGGAAAGCTTCCATAATTTCCGTAAATTCACTGAGCCTGTTGTTCATGCCCTTCAAAAATTAGGGGTAAATGCTGAATTGAGTGGACGTAATGATTTAACAGCAGAAGGAAGAAAAATTTCCGGGAATGCTCAATTTTCAACTAAAGGAAAAATGTTCAGCCATGGCACCCTTCTGTTTGATTCCGAAATTGATAGCGTTGTCTCAGCATTAAAGGTGAAAAAGGATAAGATTGAGTCGAAAGGAATTAAATCCATTCGCAGCCGTGTAGCAAATATTTCCGAGTTTTTATCAGAGAAAATGACGATTGAGGAATTTCGATTGCTTCTGCTTCAAAATATTTTTGGTGGGGAAAAAATCGAAGAGTACAAGCTTACCGATGAAGATTGGGAAAAAATTAACCAGCTGTCTAAAGAGAGATATCAAAACTGGGATTGGAATTATGGCAAATCTCCTAAATTCAATTTGCAGCATTCTCATCGGTTCCCAGTTGGACAAATAGATATCCGTCTAGAGGTTGAGGGAGGAACGATTCAGCATTGTAAAATATTTGGCGACTTCTTCGGAGTAGGCGATGTAGCGGAGCTTGAAGAAAGGCTAACCGGATTGCGCTATGAAAGATCCGCCATTGAAAAGGCAATCGAGGACATTGATGTGAAGTATTATTTCGGGAATATTACTAAAGAGGATTTTCTAAACTTAATTTACTAGGTTGGTGCGAGCGTTTCTGACGGGAAACGCTCTTTTTAATGGGGAAAATTCAATGAGGGACAAAATTGGGTTTTTATACTGCTTAAATGCTCATTTTTAGTTGGAGAAATAGAAAAAAACTAACATAGGAGTGTCCAATGTGCGTGTTTTGAAAGAAAAGTAGAAAAATCCTGACATAGGGGAATCAATGTAATGTTTTTGGATGAGTTGTGGGATGATGACGGACATAAGAGGGTCAGAAATAGAAAAATGACTTCACCGGAATAATATCAAAATGTAAAAACTTTTTACAATATCTAACGCGTCTTATTAATGTATACAAATTATTTGCAATAAAGGAGCCTTTTTGCGGAATGAGGAAAACAAAATTTAATTACGATGATTTATTTACTGAATTTGTAAGGGAGAATAAAGAAAACTTATACAGGCTTGCTTACAGCTATGTGAAAAATTCCGAGGACGCTTTAGATATTGTACAGGATTCCATTCATAAAGCTATGAGGTCAATAAATTCGCTTCAAGATTTTAGCATGCTGAAGAGCTGGTTTTACAGAATTGTTGTAAATACTTCTTTAGATTTTCTTAGAAAGCATAAGAGAGTTAGTATTGTGGATGCTGAAATGATGGAGACCTTTAGTCCGGGAAAAGAAGACCATTACGATAATATTGATTTAGAAAGGGCAATAGATCAATTACCACCAGAGTATAAAAGTATTATTATTTTACGATATTTTGAGGATTTAAAAATCGATGAAGTTGCTGATGTCCTTAATGAAAATATCAATACGATAAAAACACGATTATATAAAGCTTTGAAATTATTGCGCATTGAAATGCAGGACGATTCCATCAAGGGGGCAAAATAGAATGGACAAGAAATTAGAACAGCTGAAAAAGGAATATAAACATATACCAATACCTGATGAACTAGATTTTGTTGTGGAAAGGGCATTAAAGAATGGGAAGAAAACTAAAAGCGGTTTAAAATGGATTGTTGGAACAGCGGTAGCAGCTACACTTTTTATTGGAGGATTAAATTTAAGTCCAGCCATGGCTAGCACTTTAGCAGAGTTACCCGGAGTTGGCAATATTGTTAAAGTTCTAACCTTTACAGAGTTTAAAGTTGATAGAGATCAATATCAGGCAGACATAAAAGTGCCAGCAGTAACGGATGAGGAAAATGGGGATTTAGCTCAAAGCCTCAATGATAAATATTTACAAGAAGGAAAGGAACTTTATGAGCAATTCACTGCTGACGTAGAAGATTTAGAGAAAAATGGCGGCGGCCGTCTTGGGGTCGACAGCGGCTATGAAGTAAAAACTGACAATGATCAGATTCTATCGATTGCAAGATATGTAGTCAATACAGTTGGTTCATCTTCGACTGTGATGAAGTACGATACAATTGATAAGAAAAATAAAATTCTGTTAAGCTTGCCAATACTTTTTAAAGATAATGGATATATAGAAAGAATTAGTGAAAATAT
>NZ_JBALPC010000016.1:0-10377 GCF_036965225.1 Bacillus sp. JJ1474
TTTATATATAGCATTGGCACACGCCTTCTTTATTTCTTGTTTATTTGGTGTTTTAAGTTACTTTATTCTTCTTTCCTCACGCAGCAAGAGAAACGCCCTTTCACTTGAGAAAGTAAAGGAAGATAATAAGCTCCCTTCAGCACCGCCAGTTACAGTACAATAAAGAACAAAAAGGAAGAGTTGCAGTTCATTTCAACTGCAACTCTTCCTTTTTTATTTTGAAATTTCGATTAGCAGATCCCCTGTTTGAATGGCTTCCCCGTTTGAAACATAAATATCTTCAATTACTCCAGAAAACGGAGCTTGTACGGTTGTTTCCATTTTCATTGCTTCTGTAATCATTAAATGATCGCCTTTTTCAACCTTTTCGCCCTTTTTAACTAAAACCTTAATAACCGTTCCTGGCATCGATGCCCCAATATGGCTTTCATTATGTGGATCTGCCATTATTTTTGACACTACTGTTGCTTTAATACTTTCATCCTTAATAACAACTTCACGAGCTTGCCCATTCAATTCAAAATAGACAATTCTTGTTCCATCAGCTTGTGGCTGACCGACTGAAATAAGCTTTACAATTAATGTTTTTCCAGTCTCTATTTCTATCTCAATCTCTTCACCTAACCTCATTCCAAATAAAAAGGTTGGAGTATCAAGGACAGAGACATCCGAAAATTTCTCTACTATTTTAGTATAATCAATAAAAACCTTTGGGTAGAGGGCATATGCAAGCATGTCAAAGCTTGTCACTTGTCTGCCAAGCTCTTTGAAGAGCTTTTCTCTCAATGCTTCGAAGTCAACATCTTCTAATAGCTCCCCAGGACGAACTGTAATTGGCTCTTTATTTTTCAAGACTACCTTTTGAAGTTCTTTTGGAAATCCGCCATATGGCTGCCCAAGATATCCTTCAAATAGCTCAACAACTGAGTCTGGAAAATCTAAAGTCATCCCTTTATTAATAACATCTTCTTCTGTTAATTGATTTTGAACCATATATAATGCCATATCCCCAACTACCTTAGAAGATGGTGTAACCTTTACAATATCACCAAACATAAGGTTTACACGGAAATACATTTCCTTAACTTCATCCCATTTTTCCCCAAGCCCCACACCTTTAGCTTGCTGCTGAAGATTACTATACTGACCACCCGGCATTTCATGCTTATAGATTTCTGTATGTGGAGAAATCATACCGCTTTCGAAATCTCGATAGTATTTTCTTACATCTTCCCAATAGTAAGATAATTGTTCTAAAGCATCGATATTAATATTTGGTTTTCGGTCAGTACCCTCTAATGCATAATATAAGGAATTGGCACTAGGCTGCGAGGTTAATCCCGCCATTGAACTAACAGCAACATCAACGATATCAACTCCAGCTTCAATTGCTTTTGCGTACATAAATATTCCATTTCCACTTGTATCATGTGTATGAAGATGAATTGGAATATTGACCGTATCTTTTAATTCAGAAATTAACTGGTAGGCCGCCTGCGGTTTTAATAAGCCGGCCATATCCTTAAGGCCTAAAATATGCGCACCTTGATTCTCAAGTTCTTTAGCTAACTCTTTATAATAATTAATATGATATTTCGATCTTGAAGGGTCGGTAATATCACCAGTATAACAAATAGCAGCTTCAGCAATTTTCCCATTCTGGCGTACAGCATCAATCGCTACTTCCATCCCTTTGATCCAGTTAAGGCTATCGAAAATTCTGAATACATCGATTCCAGCTTGTGATGACTTTTCAACAAATTCACGTATAACATTGTCTGGATAATTCGCATAGCCAACAGCATTAGAACCCCGTAAAAGCATTTGGAATAAGATATTTGGTATTTTCTCTCTTAACGTCAGCAATCTTTCCCAAGGATCTTCTTTCAAGAAGCGGTAGGCGACATCAAATGTAGCTCCTCCCCACATTTCAGAAGAAAACAGACCTGGCAATAATTTTGCTGTTGGTTCAGCTATCTGTTTAATATCATTTGTTCGAACACGGGTGGCTAATAATGATTGATGAGCATCACGGAATGTTGTATCAGTAAGAAGTACTTCCTTCTGTTCTTTTATCCATTTAACAAGACCATTAGCTCCATGTTGTTCTAAAATTTGTTTCGTTCCTTGCTTGTATTGCAATTCGCTGCTTAATGTCGGTATTCTTGGCTGATCAAATACTGGCCGCTTTCTTTTTTCAATACCAGGGAAACCATTCACTGTAACGTTCGCAATATATGAGAGCATTTTTGTTCCACGATCTTTTCGTTTTGGGAACAAGAATAACTCTGGAGTTTTGTCAATAAAGGAAGTGTTGTACTCCCCTTTAATAAACTTTTCATGTTTTACTACATTCTCTAAGAATGGAATATTTGTTTTGATTCCGCGGATTCTAAACTCCTGAAGATTCCGAACCATTTTTGCAGCAGCTTGTTCAAAAGTCATTGCCTGTGTTGATAATTTAACAAGCAATGAGTCATAGTAAGGTGTAATAACCGCACCTTGAAACCCATTACCCGCATCAAGCCGAACTCCAAAGCCACCGCCAGATCGGTAAGCCATAATCTTTCCAGTATCAGGCATAAAATTATTCAATGGATCTTCTGTTGTTACACGAGATTGAATGGCATACCCATTCACATGAATATTTTCCTGTGTTGGAACTCCAACTACTCCACTATGAAGAGAATGGCCCGCTGCAACAAAAATTTGGGTTTGAACAATATCAATCCCTGTAACCATTTCAGTAATTGTATGCTCAACTTGGACACGCGGATTCACTTCGATAAAGAAAAATTCATCACCAGATACTAAAAATTCAACTGTACCTGCATTAATATAGTCAACCTTTTTCATCAATCTCAATGCAGCTTCACAAATCTCATCTCTTAGTTTAGGAGAAAGAGATACACATGGGGCAACTTCAACTACTTTTTGGTGACGGCGTTGTACGGAGCAATCCCTTTCATATAAATGAACGATATTTCCGTGCTTATCTCCAATGATTTGAACCTCGATATGCTTCGGTTTATCAATAAATTTCTCAACATAAACCTCATCATTGCCAAATGCAGCTTTAGCTTCTGATTTTGCACGTTCGTATGATTCCTTAACTTCCTCAAGATTATTAACAATTCTCATCCCTCTGCCGCCGCCGCCGAGAGAAGCTTTAATAATAATTGGGAATCCATAATTCTTTCCAAAGCTTATTACTTCATCTAAACCGTTTACTGGGCCATCACTGCCTGGGATAACAGGGATTTCTGCAAGCTGTGCTTGTGTTCTAGCTTTAACCTTATCTCCAAACATATCCAAGTGACGAGATTCCGGGCCAATAAAGATGATCCCTTCTTCCTCACAACGTATAGCAAAATGGATATTTTCGGACAAAAATCCGTAACCCGGGTGAATAGCATCTACATCACTATTTTTAGCAATTTCAATAATTCCATCAATGTCTAAATAGGCATCGATCGGTTTTTTTCCTTCTCCTATTAAATAGGCTTCATCTGCCTTATATCGATGATAGGATCCAGAATCCTCTTTCGAATATATAGCTACTGTCCGGATATTTAATTCAGTACATGCTCTAAATACCCGAATAGCAATCTCACCTCTGTTAGCCACTAACACTTTGTTGATACGTTGGTTCAAGAGAAACACCTCATCTTTACTTTTTGATTTTTCTGGAAATTGAAGCTGTGCTACGGCTGTTGTATAGCCGTTAGCCGTAATTTATTAACAAGTGCAGATATACTGACACTTATTTACGATATTGATAGACCCGATTTAGAACATTTCTTTTTTGCCCCTGCTGCTCTTTCTCTGCAGTCCCTTTATACTTTTGTTCATAAGTAACAAACATCGAAATATTGACAAGAATCCCCATTGCCATAGAAAGCTGTAAAATGGATGATCCTCCGTAGCTTATGAAAGGCAACGGAACACCTGTTAAAGGAATAACGCCTGAGATTCCAGCGAGATTAACAAAAGATTGAATACCTATCATACTAGAAATCCCAATTGCTAGTAAACTGCCAAAAGGATCCATACATTTTAGCCCTATATACAACCCTCGAAGAACTAAATATCCAATAAGAAGTAATACAAAGCAAACACCAAAAACACCAAGCTCTTCAGCAATAACCGCCATAATAAAGTCAGTATGGGATTCAGGTAAATATCCTAGCTTTTGAATACTTTGGCCTAGTCCTAAACCTTTTAGTCCACCAGCACCGAGTGCTAAATATGAATTAACCAAATGGTAGCCAAAATCGGTTTGAAATGGGTCTTGAAATGCTTCTATACGCCCCATACGTACCTTTGTAAAAATCTTATCCTTCATGATAAGTACGAGAGGCGCTACAATTAGGATGCCAATAGTACCAAGTTTAAGGACATT
Source organism: Bacillus sp. JJ1474 (assembly GCF_036965225.1). Taxonomy (NCBI): domain Bacteria; kingdom Bacillati; phylum Bacillota; class Bacilli; order Caryophanales; family Bacillaceae; genus Bacillus; species Bacillus sp. JJ1474. Next base: position 4,403 of record NZ_JBALPC010000016.1, read on the forward strand.
TTTATAGCTCATACCTGAAGAAAAAATGATAACCACAGCAATAGCAAAAATGATAGCAGCAGTTCCAAAGTCAGGCTGAATTGCTACAAATAAACAAGCAAGAAACAAATAAGCAAGCGGGGGGACTACTCCCTTATTAAACTCGTTTATATAAGATTGTTTCTTTGCATATACAGCAGATAAATAAATAATAACTGTGAGTTTAACAAATTCAGAAGGCTGAATACTTCTGCTGCCAAACTTAAACCAGCTCTGAGCATTATTGGTAGCATGTCCAAAAAGATAGATTGCAAATAAGCCAGCTAATGAAAGAAAAACCATTGGTACGAGAATTTTATTGCTTAACATTGCTTTATACGGAAAAATAGCCATAAACATAAATGCAATTGCTGATAAAATAAGATGAAGCTTTTGCTTATCATAAAAATAATCGCTTGGATACCCCCAGCGCTGTACAGCTGTAACCATACTTGCACTATAAATCATGATCAGGCCAAAAACCGATAATAGTATAACAGCAATAACCAAAGTATAATCATATGATTTTAAGATTTTTTTTAACATTCGACCTCTTCCCTTATCTTCTATGTAGAGTAATTTATTCAATTAAAGCATTAAAACATCCTGCATCGAAGAAAAGTTGTTATAAATGTAACACACTATTTACGAAAAATCTATAATTATGTCATACTAATTAAATTATTTTTTACATTTTTTATATCTTTTCAGTCATACTCAAGATGTTTGAGTTATACTAATTTAATTATAAAAAAACTCAAACAATCCATTTAGAATGTTTGAGTTTTTCTACTGTCCAGCTTCAGCGCCTACCCCCGATGTACAGGACGTACAAGTGTCGACAACGCGAAAGGACGTCGCGTTTCTTTTTATTTTCTTACAGAGGCATCGTGCAGAATAGATAGTTCCTTTTCTAATTCAGCCATAATTGCCTTTCCATCTTTTTCTTCAATGAGGCCAAGACGGACCGCAAAATCTATTTCCCGAGACAACCCAAACATTTGCGTATCAAGCACCTCTTCATATAAAGGGCATTGAGGCATGGTAAGATTGTCCATCTGCACTTTAATTAATTTCAATATTTTATCTGCGTCAGCCTTTAATAGGGCATTTGCTCTTTCCTTATGGTCAATAATCATTTCTGAAGCCAACTTTCAATCCCCCATTTCCGAGCGATTATCTTATCTATAAATTTTATACTTTAGATGAGAAAAAAGCAAGAATAATAAGGATTGAATCCCTTTAAAATATACTAAAATCATAACGCAGAGCAAGTTCCTCTAACAACTTTATACCTGCTATGCTGTTCCCTTTTTCATCGAGTGAAGGACCGAATATACCGATCCCGAACTTATCGGGAACGACAGCGAGAATGCCTCCAGAAACACCGCTCTTCGCTGGTATTCCTACTTTAATAGCAAATTCTCCTGAAGCATTGTACATCCCGCAAGTGACCATAAACGTTTTACAAATCCTTGCAATTTCCAAAGGCAAAAGCCTTTCACCTGTTTCAGGGTCAATTCCATTTAAAGCAAAAACCGCTCCTATCTTCGCTAATTCAAAGCAATTCATTTCGATGGCACATTGTTTCGTATAAAGCATCATTAATTCTTCGATATCTCCTTCTATCACTTTATGCTGCTTCATAAAATAGCATAATGATCGATTAAGCCATGCGGTTTCAAGCTCAGAGGCAGCCACTTCCTTGTCATATGTCAGATCCTTCTTGATTCCTAAACATTGTACAAATTGAAGGATTCGCCCCCATCTTTCAGCTTCATTATTCCCTTTTATCATATTTGTAACAGCAAGTGCCCCGGCATTGATCATCGGATTTAAAGGCTTTGATGGAATAGAGGTTTCAAGCTTCGAAATAGAATTAAAAGGATCTCCAGTCGGCTCCATTCCAACTCTGTCAAACACATAATCAACACCCCTGTCTTGTAAGGCAAGTGCTAATACAAGGACTTTAGAGATGCTTTGTAATGTGAATTTTTTCGTGTAAGTACCCGCATAGAGACATTCATTATTACTTTTATAGATGGCAACAGATAAATCACTTTTGTTTGCCTTGGCAAGCGCTGGAATATAATCTGCTACCTTTCCTTCCTCTGTTATTGAATAAACGTCATTTACAATCATTTGTAAGTCTTCATTTGTTTGACATACCAACGGAACTTCCCCCAAACATCGCTAAATATTTTGGTTGATACTGGAATTTCCATTTTATCATTTGAACGAATGTATGACAATTCCATCAATAATCTGTATACTTACCTTTGTAAATAAGTTTTTTGCCTTTTTAGGAGGAATTTTAATGGAAAATATTATTTCATTAAGCGGGAAAGTTAAATATTCGATTACACTTGATCCAGGGGTTTGGATATTCGATGATCGCCGAGTTGATTTATTATCATTTTTTGAAACGGATCAAGAATTGCAGGATGGTCTTGAGGAATATACAAAATCAATCTCCAAGCATTGGGATAGAGAAATTATGGAAGGTGCTGTTTTTCCCCCAACTTTAAAAACCGAAAAGAAATTTGAAAAGGAAAAAGTATTGAATGGAACTTTTGGCATCCCTTTAAAACCATTTATCCAAAATGCAGAACCTGAAAGAGATGCAGCCACACTCATTATTGTAAGTGAAGAAGAAGGAGAGATAAGTATGCCCCTTCATGAGGGCATGGGGCTAATTCTTGGCTTTTCCATTAATGGCAAGCCTTTAAAAGAGGATGGTCCGGTTTATGTTTATTATAGCGATGGAAGAAATAAAGATAACCCAATAAAAAAAGTTAAAGCTTTGAAGATCAGTTAATCCCTGCGGAAGGGGCGATAATTCCGCCCCTTCTTCATACTGGACGCTATAATAGATCAGCAGCTAATTGTGCAAGTCCAGATCTTTCTCCCTTTATGAGCTTAACATGACCCGCGATTGTTTGGTCCTTAAACCTCTCTACCACGTATGTTAATCCATTATTATAAGCATCTAAATAAGGGTGATCAATTTGTTCAGGATCTCCCATTAACACTATTTTACTTCCCTCTCCTACGCGTGTAAGAATCGTTTTAACCTCGTGTTTTGTTAAATTTTGTGCTTCATCAATGATGATATATTGATCTGGAATGCTCCTTCCTCTAATATAAGTTAATGCCTCAACTTCAATGGAACCCATCCCAGCCAATATGGCATCCAACTCCCCAGGCTTTTTAACATTAAATAAATATTCCAGGTTATCAAAAATCGGCTGCATCCATGGCCTAAGCTTTTCCTCTTTTTCACCAGGCAGAAAGCCTATATCTTTTCCAACTGGTACAATCGGGCGGGCTACAAGCAGCTTTTTGTAATATCCATAGTCTTCTGTCTGCATAAGTCCAGAGGCAAGAGCAATAAGTGTTTTTCCGGTTCCTGCCTTCCCTGTTAAGGTAACAAGAGGAAGATCCTTTCTTAATAGAAGTTCCATGGCTATCGTTTGCTGAACATTTCTAGGTTTAATTCCCCATATATGGTCATAATCAAAAATAAGCTTCTTAACTTTTTTTCTTGTTTTATCTACAATTCCTATTGCTGACGACGATGATCCTAATGCATCCTTCATTACAAGAAATTGGTTAGGGAATACTGGAAAAGTGACGGCTTCTGAGATGGAAAGCTCACCCTTTTCATAAAAACGATTCAACGTTTCCTTCGCAATATATACTTCCAAAAATCCAGTATATAGGTGATCATTCTCAATAACCCGATCACTAAGGTAATCTTCACTTATTAGACCGATTGCATCTGCTTTAACCCTTACGAGTGCATCTTTACTTACTAATATGACCGTTTTTCCATCTTCCTTTGTTTCTTCCTCTAATGATAAATTTTTTGCTACTGCCAAAATTCGATTATCATTCGTTTTTTCAATAAAAATATCTTGTAACTGTTGAAATGAACGATGGTTTAATTCAATTCGCAAGCTTCCGCCATTTTCAAGAGGAATTCGTTCATGAAGTTTTCCTGTACCCCTAAAGCTGTCAATCAGCCTTGATACGTGTCTTGCATTCCTGCCAATCTCGTCCATATATCTTTTCTTCGAATCAACTTCCTCTAGCACTACGGCTGGAATAACCACTTCATTTTCTTCAAAGGAAAAAATTGAATGCGGATCTTGTAACAAGACGTTTGTATCTAACACATATATTTTACTCAATCTGATGCCTCCTGCTCCTCTTAGGTCTATTAAACAGTGGAACGAATGGAACTTTGGTAAAATATATGATTTACCGTATAAAGATAGACGAAATTTTGCACAATAACCGTTAATGATTCCTTTAATAATGCTTTAGCTTTCTGAAATGGACTAGCTAAAGCCTAAGTATAGGAGATGGTGAAAATTGAAAAAGCAGTTGTTTATCGGACTTGCAATCATACTGATGGCGGGATGTGGAATCAATAATAATCAAAGCCAAGAAAATCCAAATCAAAATTTAGTAAATGTCAAAAACAGTACTATACAAGAAGTTGATCGTACAACTGGGCAGCATATCTCAAAGCGTTTAGTCAACCTCGCTACAAGCATTCCTAATGTAAACGATGCTACCGCAGTTGTTCTCGGCCGATATGCGATTGTCGGAATTGATGTCAACAAAAACTTGGAGAGATCAGAGGTTGGTGCCATTAAATATTCAGTAGCGGAAAGCTTGAAAAATGATCCTGACGGAGCAAGAGCTATTATCATTGCTGATCCTGACATAAATGCACGTTTAAGAGAAATTTCAGATGATATTCAAAACGGGAAGCCTATTCAAGGAATAATGAATGAATTAGCAGACATTGCCGGCCGTTTAATGCCTGAAATTCCAGCAGACATTATAGATCCTAGACCAAAGAATGCCCCAGAGGAACCGAAAAAGAAATTAAATAATCCTGATGAACGAAAGCTTGAGAATGAACAAGAAGAACAGTCAAACCACTTTAAGGATAAACATGAATAAGTAATCAAATAAGGAAAAGCGGCCAATGGACTTTGTCGATGACAATTTCTAATAGCGCACGAAAAAGGCCCAGTCATTCGACTAGGCCTTTTTCATTGCGTCCATTACCTGTTTATCTAGACGTGCTGCTGCATCCTTATCATATGTTTTGTCATATTGGGGTTCAGAAATAATCTTGGAACCGTAGAACATGACATCCCGTACTTCATGAATAGACAATTCTAGAAGAGCAAGCTTTAATGGAACACCATCTAGCTTTTCCTCCTTAACAGTAACATCTCCTGTTATGGAATATGTAGATTCATTTGCGATTAAATTAATTACCGCCTTTTTGTTCTCTTTTATGTTTTGAACAATTCTTGAACGATTATCAACCGCAAATTGAATAGTCCCTTCATCTTTGGCCAGTACCCATGAAATGGCACTAACATTTGGTCCGCCCGTTTCGAAATCAATTGTCGATAACGTGACAAACCTTTCTTGCTGCAATGCATCAAAAAGTGGTTTAATTAATTTTGGTTCTACTTGATTTGCCATTCAAATTCCTCCTTCATTCTACATCATATTATGCCCATCCTTAACTTTCAACCGATACATATTATCAGCATACAAAAAGAAAGTCGTATTAAAGATATACATCATATATAATTATAATAGGCTTTAGTGAACTTACCAAACGAATAGGATTACAAGGCAATGAATAAATCATTTATGAAAATAGTTTTGAGGTGTACGCGATGAGAGTTAAATGTGTTTTATGTGATAAAATTGAATCCATTGAAGATCAATCATTTCAGGCAAAAAGACTTAGGAACAGGCCGATCCATACTTATATGTGTAAGGATTGTGAAGCTAGAATAACAGCAAATACCCAAAAAAGAATGGAAACTGGCAACTTTAAATTGTACCAAAGCAAAGTAAAGGAAGAAGAATGGTAACAAGAAAAGCGGAAGCGCCTTGTCCACCCCCGACAAGCACAA